>NZ_CALINL010000173.1 GCF_938045225.1 uncultured Campylobacter sp. | reverse complement strand
GCTTGACGGACTGGCTTGTCCAGTCTACGCCTATTTTTCGCTTCGTAACCCTTAAAATCTCTCCAAGATATAATGTCTCTTGCATTTTTTAGATAAATTTTAAATTCGCCGTGACTTTTGAGTAGTTTTTGAGCGCTTTTTGAAGGGCTAGTAAAAATAAATACTTACGGACGACCGATCCGCTCCGTTTTATTTTTACGTCGTAACTTCAAAAATCATCTCAAGATATAACGCCTTTTTGTTTAAATTTACGGTTTTTGCGAATTATTTGCCGCGAGTTTAGCGTGCGAAATTTACAAAACAAGCAAGCGGATTGCTAAATTTTACGGCAATCTTGCAAAAGGAAACGATTGAGCCCGAAAAATCTAGTTTCAAATTTCATTTCAGCGAGTGATGAAATGCTTGCTTTTTTGTCAAATTTAGGCCAAAAGTGGCGTATTAGCGACGACGGAGCGGAGTTTATAGAGCGAAATTTTACTTTTGTCGGCTCAAAACCGGTTTTGCAAAATTTAAAAGACTATAAAACGGCTGATTATAAAAATTTTGCCGATATTAAAAACTTTCTAAACTCAAATCCAAATATCCAAATTAAAATTTTAAGTGGCGAGATAAGTTGCGTCGGAGACAATCTAAGCGGCACAGGGGTCAAATTTGCCCCCGAGTATTTTTACGATTTTTTAAAATTTACGGTTGAAAACATCCCAGAGCATCGCTATTTTTGCGCTCCTGAAGCGGGCTGGATTTTACTCGTCGCGATGGAGGGATATGTAGAATTTGCTATTCTAAATTAACGGACTCGCTAGATTTAGTCCGCCTATAAGCTTGCGTAATCGCCGCAAATCAGCCTTGCGCATGCTGTTGCTTAAAATTGAGCAAATTTGCAAAATACGCTACCGTTTCCTATCTTTAGTTGCCTGTGTTAAAGTTTCTAAACCCAGCCTTAAATCAGACGGAGTTTAGAAGGTTGTAAATGAGTCAAATTTAGGCGGTTTTTGCACTCTTGTTGCTAAAAATTTCTAAAAATTTAACCGCTAGTTTTTGAAATATATTTTCTTTTTTATGTTTGCCGAGTAAAAATTTTGCCGTTTCGCTTCTACCAAACATCACCGCAAAGGCGCAAGGCGTCATACCTAATCCATTTTTTGCTTCGATATCGGCTCCGGCATCAACTAGCGCTTTTACTACATCTAAGTGCCCCTTAAATGCAGCGCTCGCAAGCGGAGTTTGCCCGCGATCGTTGCGTTCATCTACTCTAGCGCCGTTTGAGAGCAGCATATTTACGGTATTTAGAGCATTGTTGTAGCTAGCCAGCATCAAAAGCGTATCGCCTTTTGCTGATTTTAAATTTACGCTAAGCCCCGCCTTTATCATCTTTTCTAGCTCGTCTGCTTCGTCTTGCCTCGCAAAATCAAGCGCCATGGCGCAAAGTTCGCTGTATCTTTGCTCTTCAGCTTGCGTTAAATTTGTCAAATTTTAGCCTTTAGCGCTGCTCTGACGCCGTTTGCGTACTCTGGCGAGATTTGCTCAAAGTGACCTATCGCGCGCTCTTTTATCGCTTTGCTCACGCCAGCCATACTCTCTGCGATATTGCTAAAAAGCTGTGATTTTTGGCTATCGTTCATTAGTGCAAAAAGCGCTCTGGGTTGCGAGTAATAATCCTGATCCTCAGCTCTATGGTCGTATCTTTGCATTGCGCCTTCTAAATTTATATCAGGCTCTAGCAGGTTTCTATCCTCTTTGCCGCCGCCAAAGCTGTTTGGTTCATAGTAGGCTTTATCGTCGAGTTTATACATTCCGTTATTCATCGCACCGCCCACGACGTAGGTGTTTATTTCGCTTATCGGACGATTTACGCTTAGTTGTGCGTAGTGCGTGCCTATGCGATATCTTTGAGCGTCCGGATAGCTAAAGATTCTTGCTTGAAGCATTTTATCGGGGCTAAAGCTGATACCAGGGACTATATTTGACGGGCTAAATGCGGCTTGCTCTACTTCGTTGAAGTAATTTTTAGGGTTTTCATTTAGCGTCATGACGCCAACGTCGATAAGCGGAAATTCCTTATGCGACCATGTTTTGGTTAGGTCAAACGGGTTAAATTTGACGCTTTTTGCCTGATCTTGGGTCATTATTTGGATTTTAAAATCCCAACTTGGAAAATCTCCTTTTTCTATACTTTCAAAGAGGTCTCTTTGGTTGCTCTCCCTGTCTTTTGCGATTATTTGCGCGGCTTCATCGTTGGTTAAATTTTTAATGCCTTGACGAGTTTTGAAGTGAAATTTGACCCAGAATCTCTCGTTTTTGTCATTTATCAAGCTATAGGTGTGGCTGCCAAATCCATGCATATGGCGGTAGCTAGCAGGTATGCCGCGGTCGCTCATTAAAATCGTAACTTGATGCATAGTTTCAGGGCTCAAACTCCAAAAATCCCAAGCGGCTTCGTTTGAGCGTAGATGCGTGCGCGGGTCGCGTTTTTGAGTATGGATGAAATCGGGAAATTTATATGGGTCTTTGATGAAAAATACCGGAGTGTTGTTGCCGACTAAGTCCCAGTTGCCCTCTTTTGTGTAAAATTTAATCGCAAAGCCCCTTACGTCGCGCTCGGCATCGGCAGCTCCGGCCTCTCCGGCTACGGTAGAAAATCTCAGGAGTAGCCTCGTTTTCTCGCCTTTTTGCAAGACGTTTGCTTTCGTATAGCGTGAGATATCGTGCGTGATCTCTAGAGTACCGTACGCAGCGCTACCTTTTGCATGGACGGCTCTTTCCGGGATGCGTTCTCTGTTTTGGTGGGCTAGCTTTTCAAGTAGTTGATAATCTTGCAGCATTATGCCGCCGCGGCTGCCCGCAGTGAGCGAGTTTTGATTGTCAGCTATCGGATTGCCCGAAGTGGTAGTTAGTTTTTTCATATTTTTTCCTCTTTAATAAAAATTATCATTTCAGAATTATACTTATTTAGGATAAGATTTTTATTAAATAATAAAAATTACTAATAAATAATTTTATAA
>NZ_CALINL010000172.1 GCF_938045225.1 uncultured Campylobacter sp. | reverse complement strand
TATCATCCTGAATTAACTAATGATTTGAGTGTTCATAAATATTTTATTAAAATGGTAGAAGAAAACAAGCAAAATTCGGCATACGAGATAAAAGTATGGTAAGGCTTATTATGAAATAAAAAGAGAGCCAACTAAGTACGAATATAGTAATAAAACTACTTCTTGATAAGTAGTTCAAAAAAATATCAAGCCCAGCCACTATCTTGTCCGAGCCATACTATCTAGTTTTGCTACGGCAGCAGCCATAGCGTTGTTCTCGCTACTCATGCTAGCGATCAAATCCTTTGCTTTTTGCAATGAATTTGCTATTTCGCTCTCTGAATTTCCAGACACGTGAACGGCGCCATCGGCAAGGATGGTCGCCTTACCCTCGTTTATCTCGGCATATCCCCAGTTTATCGCGACGGCATCATGACTTTTGTCTTCGCTCTCGATGTCTATAACGCCGGCTTTTAAAAGCGAAATAAGCGAAGCGTGTCCGGGCAAAACCCCAAACTCGCCCTCACTACCAGGCAAAACTACGCTTTTAATATCGTTTGAAAACACTAAACCCTCAGGCGTAACGATTTCTAAATGTAATTTATTCATTACTTTTTCCTTTAAATTTAGGCTTTAAGTTTTTCAGCTTTTGCTATCGCCTCGTCGATGTTTCCTACCATATAAAATGCGTTTTCCGGCAAATCGTCATATTTACCTTCCAAAATTCCCTTAAAGCCGGCAATATTCTCTTCAAGACTTACGTATTTACCAGGGCTTCCCGTAAATACCTCGGCAACGAAGAACGGCTGAGATAAAAATCTCTCGATCTTTCTAGCACGGTCAACCGTGACCTTATCTTCTTCGCTAAGCTCGTCCATACCAAGGATAGCGATGATGTCTTGAAGATCTTTATATTTTTGTAAGACCGCCTGCACGCCGCGAGCGACTTTATAGTGCTCACCGCCTAAAATTTGAGGATCGAGCATTCTTGATGTCGAATCAAGCGGATCGACCGCAGGATAAATTCCCTTTTCCGCGATAGCTCTGTTTAGAACGGTAGTCGCATCAAGGTGCGCAAAAACGGTCGCAGGAGCCGGGTCGGTAAGGTCGTCTGCAGGGACGTAAACGGCTTGAACCGAAGTAATTGAACCTTTTTTAGTTGACGTAATTCTCTCCTGGAATTTACCCATTTCGCTCGCCAAAGTCGGCTGATAACCAACGGCAGACGGGATACGTCCAAGAAGTGCCGACATCTCTGCGCCCGACTGAGAGAAACGGAAGATATTGTCGATAAACATCAAAACGTCAAGTCCCATCTCGTCACGGAAATACTCAGCCATTGTTAGGCCTGTTAGAGCAATACGGTTTCTTGCTCCTGGCGGCTCGTTCATTTGGCCGTAGCACAAGGCAACTTTGTCCAAAACGTTACTTTCTTTCATCTCGTGATAAAGGTCGTTTCCTTCGCGCGTTCTCTCGCCAACACCTGCAAATACAGAGTAGCCGCTGTGTTTAAATGCAACATTGTGAATCAGCTCCATGATAATAACCGTCTTACCGACGCCGGCACCGCCAAATAGCCCGACTTTACCGCCCTTTGCGTAAGGAGCCAAAAGGTCAACTACCTTGATGCCTGTTTCAAAAATTTCACTCTTCGTGCTTTGCTCTTCAAACGGTGGAGGATCGCGGTGAATAGACCATTTTTTGTCAAATTCTATGCCCTCGCCCTCGTCGATTAGATCGCCGACGACGTTAAAAATTCTTCCCAAAACTTTTTCGCCGACCGGAACGCTAATAGGCGCGCCTAAAGCCGTAGCCTCAAGGCCTCTAGTTAAGCCTTCGCTCATATCCATAGCGATAGTTCTTACGCGGTTATCGCCAAGGTGCGCGGCAACCTCTAGCACGAGTCTATTCTGCTTGCCCTCAACCTCGAAATTTACTTCGACGGCTTCGTTAATCTTGGGTAAATAATCCGTGAAATCGACGTCGACTACCGGACCCATTACCTGAGAAATGATACCTTTCATCCATACTCCTTAATTATTTCATTGATTCGACGCCACTGATGATCTCGATAAGCTCAGTGGTGATAGACTCTTGGCGAGCCTTGTTATACGATAGTTTTAGCTGTGCAACGCGCTCTTTGGCATTGTTGGTCGCATTATCCATCGCCTGCATTCTGGCGCTATGCTCAGCCGCGAGGCTATCTACTAAAGCATAATACATACTATACTCGAAATACTTCGTAAGTAGTTCGTTTAAAATTTTACCGTCGTCGCTCGGCTCAAATTCCATCAAAGAATTCGTCTCGACTTCGACGAGTTTCGGCGGCTCGACCGGCACGATGTCGTTTATGCGAATTTGCTGGGAGATCATGTTATTGTAGCCGTTATGTACCAAAATAACTTTATCAGTCGCACCGCTTATAAAGTCGTCTATCGCGTCTTTTATGATATTTTGAGCTTTCTCATAGGTTGGAGACGAGCTCACGCCGACATATTTTTCAAGCAAATTTATACCCTGGAAGCTAAAAAATTCTATACCTTTTTTACCTACCGCACGAAGTCTTATCTTTACTTTTTTCGCCTTAAATTCATTAATCATATTTCTAACGGTTTTAATAGTCTGAATATTAAAACCGCCGCAAAGACCCTTGTCTGCGGTAACGAATATAATATCGACCTTCTCGATATTCTCCTTAACGTCGAAAAATTTACTCTCGGCGTTTACGGAGCGATATTGATTGATTTTATAGGCGATTTCAGATAAAACTTCGTTGATCTTGAGCGCATAAACCCTGGAGTGACGAGCTGCTTCTTCAGCCTTGCGAAGTTTAGCCGTAGATACTAGCTTCATCGCGCGCGTCGTCTTTTGAGTGTTTTGGACGCTCTTGATCTTTCGTTTTATATCTTTTAAATTTGACATATTCTAGCCTTAGTTAGCGGCAAACGTCGCTTTAAAGTCTTTTAGCGCCTTATGCAAAAGCTCCTCGATCTCTTTATCAAGTGCTTTTTTGGTTCGAATTTGCTCGAAAATTTCAGGATACTTCGCCTCGATATAAGGATAAAGCTCAGCTTCAAATTTTGTAACGGCTACAGTCGGAATATCGTCTAGATAGCCTTTCGTACCGGCGAAGATGATAACGACTTGTTTTTCAACGGCAAGCGGGCTGTAAGGAGGCTGTTTTAGCACCTCTACCATCCTTTGACCGCGCTCAAGCTGTTTTCTTGAACTCTCGTCAAGGTCGCTCGCAAATTGTGCAAATGCTTGAAGTTCGCGGTATTGCGCAAGATCAAGTCTTAAGGTTCCCGAAACTTGCTTGGTCGCTTTTATCTGAGCTGCGCCGCCGACGCGAGAAACCGAAAGGCCGACGTTGATCGCTGGGCGAATACCTGAGTTAAATAGATCGGACTCAAGGAAAATTTGACCGTCGGTGATAGAAATAACGTTTGTCGGAATATACGCCGAAACGTCGCCAGCTTGCGTCTCGATAATAGGAAGCGCCGTCAGGGAACCTGCACCTAGCTTATCGTTTAGCTTAGATGCGCGCTCTAGCAAACGAGAGTGCAAATAGAAAACGTCGCCAGGATACGCTTCGCGACCCGGCGGTCTGCGAAGAATCAAGCTCATTTCGCGGTATGCGACGGCGTGCTTTGAAAGATCGTCATAGATGATTAGGGCATGGCGAGAATTATCTCTAAAATATTCACCCATTGTTACGCCCGCATAAGGAGCTAGGTACTGAAGCGCAGCAGCGTCTGATGCGCCTGCATTTACGACGATGGTATACTCCATAGCGCCGTACTCTTCAAGCTTTTTAACGACTTGAGCGACAGTTGATTGTTTTTGTCCGATCGCTACGTAGATACAAATAACGTCTTGACCTTTTTGGTTGATAATTGTGTCTATCGCGACAGTAGTTTTACCCGTTTGGCGATCACCGATGATGAGCTCGCGTTGTCCGCGACCGATCGGCACTAGCGCGTCGATAGCTTTGATACCAGTTTGAAGCGGCTCATGAACGCTCTTTCTAGCCATGATACCCTTTGCTTTTTCCTCGACGAATCTAGTCTCGCTAGCTTCGATCGGGCCTTTGGCGTCTATCGGCTCGCCGAGTGAATTTACGACGCGGCCTATCAAAGCATCGCCCACAGGAACGCGCAAAAGTTTAGCCAGGCGTTTTACGCTCGAACCCTCTTTGATGCCGTCTGTTTTGCCCAAAATAACGATACCGACGCTGCTTTCCTCTAGGTTTAGAGCCATGCCTTTTTCGCCGTTCTCAAACTCGACCATCTCGCCGGCCATAACGTTTTTTAGGCCGTAAACGTTAGCAACGCCGTCGGCTACGGATATAACTTTGCCCGTCTCGTTCACATCGACGTTAAGGCTGAAATTTTCAATCCTTTCCTTGATGATGGCGCTGATTTCATCTGCTTTTATTTTTGCACTCACGCTTTTTCTCCTTTATATTGCTTTTAATATGTATTCGCTCATTTGGGCTTTTAGCCTATCTACCGAAAAGCTAGCCTCCACGCCCAAATCGTCTAGTTCGATCTTAATACCGTTGTAGTCGCTTTTTACCGGCTCTAAAATGATTTTTGCGTTAAATCTCTTAGAAAAGCTGCTTTCAAGCTCTGAAATTTGAGCCTGACTGATCTGCGAGCCGCCGTAAATTTTGCCGTAAAAAACATTATCCATTTTTGATTTTTGCGCTAAAAGCTCCGAAACGATATTAGGCAAAATATCAAGTCTTTTATTTTCGCCGAGTAGCTTTATGAAATTTACAAATTTCTGATCCGCCTCGCCGACTAAAGATAGAACGAAATCCGCTTTTTGGCTATTTTTTAAATTGGGCGAAACAATGATGTTTTGAAATTTTTGATTTGCGAATGCGTTTGCGATCTCTTGTAGCTTAGCGGTAAAGTTATTAAACTCATCTTTGCTAAGGTCGCTAACTAGGGCTTTTACGTATTTTTTTGCGATAAGTTCTTTCATTAGCCGACCCTTTTAAGCATGATATTGATGAGCTCGCTTTGATCCATTTTAACGCTGTCGCTTGCGAAGATTTCATTTAAAATTTCACCCACGACAGA
>NZ_CALINL010000171.1 GCF_938045225.1 uncultured Campylobacter sp. | reverse complement strand
TCATCGTCTCCGTGCGCGGCTACATCGCGGCTAGCGCAGGACTGGTCGAGGAGGCCAACGGCTATTTTTTTAAGGCTATTATTTATATCGTTTTGTCTCTTTTTCTGGACGGACTTGACGGGCGAGTAGCGAGGCTAACTAAAACTACGTCAAAATTCGGCGTGGAGTTTGACAGTCTTGCCGATATTATAGCTTTCGGCGTCGCGCCCGCGATGCTTTTTTACTTTACGGTCGGACACAGCTTTGGGCGTTTGGGTTCGCTAGTCGCTGCACTGTTTGTAGTTTTTGGTGCTATTAGACTTGCTCGGTTTAACGTAATGACCGGCACCTACGAGCCGTCTGTTTTTATCGGCCTTCCGATACCAACGGCGGCCATTGTGTCTGCATTTTGGGTTGGGCTGAGCTTGGAGTATGATTTTACTAGAAGTGCCGAGTGGTTTTTGCTGTTTTTGCAAATTTTGCTTTCCGTTTTGATGGTAAGCAACATCCGCTACCCTAGCTTTAAAAAAATCGATCTAAAAAAAGCCCATTTTTTACGCATATTAGTCGGCCTTACGGTCGCGTTTTCGGTTATTTATATCTACCCGATCGAGGCGGTTACGGCTTTAATGAGCGTTTATGTTTCTTACGGTATAATCCGCTATGTTTTTATGAGATGTAAAAACAAAAAAAACCAAAAGGAGAGCGAATGAACGGCAACGTCAAATTTAACGCATTTTTCTCTCTACTTCTGCTGCTGCGCTAAGCAGCGACTCTTTCACACCCTAATAATAAAAATTTAACCACACAAACAAAAACCCCAAAAAGGATAAAAAATGAACAATGATAAAATAATAATATTTGATACGACTTTACGAGACGGCGAGCAAAGCCCCGGCGCATCAATGAATACCGAGGAGAAAATCCGTATCGCGCGCCAGCTAGAGCGCCTAAATGTAGACGTCATGGAGGTCGGCTTTGCGGCGGCTAGCAGGGGCGATTTTGACGCGATACATCAGATCGCTAAACAAGCCTCAAACGCCTCTATCTGTTCGCTCGCCCGCGCCGTAGACGGCGATATAAAGGCTGCGGGAGAGGCTATCGCTCCGGCAAAAAATAGGCGCATCCACACCTTTATCGCCACAAGCCCGATCCATATGGAGTTTAAGCTAAAAATGGCTCCAGATGAAGTGATCAGACGCGCAGTAAAAGCCGTGGAATACGCCAAGACATTCTGCGAGGACGTTGAGTTTAGCTGCGAGGACGCATGCAGGAGCGAGATGAGCTTTTTAAAAGAAATTTGCGACGCCGCTATAAACGCCGGAGCAAAAACGATCAATATCCCAGACACCGTGGGGTATCTATATCCCGAGGAGATTACCGCTCGCATAGGAGAAATGGTTAAATTTATAAACGGTCGCGCAGTAGTCTCCGTGCATAATCACAACGACCTAGGCCTAGCTACGGCAAACTCGCTAGCCGCGATAAAAGCGGGCGCCAGACAGGTTGAGTGTACGCTAAACGGTATCGGCGAGCGTGCGGGGAATGCCGCGCTCGAAGAGATCGTGATGGCGATAAAGACGCGCAGCGACGTATTCGCACCGCTTTATACGGACATAGTTTATAAAGAAATTTATCCTAGCTCGCGCCTGCTAGCGGGCATCATCGGTATCGAGCCTCAGCCAAACAAAGCCATTGTCGGTAAAAACGCCTTCGCTCACGAAAGCGGCATCCACCAAGACGGCGTGCTAAAACATAAAGAAACCTACGAAATCATCAGCGCCGAGAGCATCGGACTGGATAAAAACTCGCTGATACTAGGCAAGCACTCGGGTCGCCACGCCTTTAAAGATAAGCTAATCAGCCTTGGCTTTGAGCTAGAAGATAGCGCGCTAAACGAGGCGTTTGAGAAATTTAAGGCGCTAGCGGATAAGAAAAAAGAGATCTTTGACGACGATTTGCGCGCGCTGGTAACTAGCGAGATCATCAAGATCCCTGAGGCTTTCGAGTTTTTGACGCTTACGCAAAGCAGCTGCAACAAGGGCCTAAGTAGCGCGGCGATCACGCTTCGTCACGCCGATGAGATCAAGAGCGATGCGGCGCTAGGCAACGGTACGGTGGATGCGATATTTAAGGTCATCGACCGCCTAAGCGGCATCCACGGCGTGCTCAAGGATTACAAGGTTAGCGCCGTTTCGCAGGGTAAGGACGCGCTGGCAAACGTCGTCGTGAAGGTCGAATTTGACGGTAAAACCATCATCGGTCACGGACTTGATATCGATACGATGACGGCGAGCGCTAGAGCGTATGTGGGCGCGCTAAACAGCTACGTAAAAATCACCGCTACAAAGTAAAATTTGAGCGGTTTGACCGCGCCGCTTAGCCAAATTTAAGGCTCGGATTCGGGCCTTAAATTTCTAAATTTAACCTTTAAATTCGGCCGTAAATTTTGAAGTAAATTTGACCGGGTTTTGGGCAAATAAAAATACAAAGCTCAAATTTAAACCCCCTCGCTATTAAAATTTGATATAATCAAGCCAAATTTTTCAAAGGAGAAAATATGAAAAAAATCGCGTTTTTGGTGATGATTATCGGGGCATTTGCATTTGCCAAAAGCGATGAAGCGCCGCAAAAATCGGAACCAAAGCAGCTTGAGATGGTGCTGATCCTGGATAAATCGGGCTCCATGAGTGGGCTTGAGAGCGATACTATCGGCGGCTTTAACTCGATGATCGACAAGCAAAAAGAAGCGGGCGTGGACGC
The DNA here is from genome assembly GCF_938045225.1 of uncultured Campylobacter sp. Classification (GTDB taxonomy): domain Bacteria; phylum Campylobacterota; class Campylobacteria; order Campylobacterales; family Campylobacteraceae; genus Campylobacter_A. The sequence continues at coordinate 8,415 of NZ_CALINL010000171.1, read as the reverse complement.
CAAGGTAACGACGGTGCTTTTTGATACGAATTTTAAAACTCTGCACGATAGGGTCGATATCAAAAAGGTCGAGAAGCTAACGAACAAGGACTACGTCGCCGGCGGTAACACCGCGCTACTAGACGCTGTGGGCGATACGATAAACAAAATCTCAAAAGTCGAAGACATCTATGCTAAAAACAGAGCCGTGCTTTTCGTGATCATCACCGACGGGCAAGAAAACTCGAGCAAGGAGTACTCAAAGGCGCAGATCAAAAAAATGATAAGCGATAAGCAGGAAAAATACGACTGGGAGTTTATATTTTTGGGAGCGAACATCGACGCGGTTAGCGAGGCGCAGAGCCTAGGCATAAAGGGCACGAACGCGGTGAAATACAAAAACAGCAGCGAGGGCGTGCAGAAAAACTTCGAGGCCGCTGCCGAGATGTCTAAAGATATGGCGATGGATAAAAAATCAAGCTCGAAGTGGCGCGAAAAGGTGCTTGAGGATAAGTAAAATTTGACTTAAGGCGCGGCTTAGTGTCGTGCTTTGGTTAAATTTGCGGGTGTTTTTAAGCCGCGAGTTATAGAGCAGGGCGGAGTAGGGCGTTAAATTTGACGAGGCGAGTTGTTTTTGCTTTTGTCAAATTTGACAAAACTGCTTTGACGCTGTAAACATGCAAGAATTATTAAAAATTATTCGGGCGAATTTGCGATAAATTTATCGCCGTATCGCCCAAATAAACTACTTTTTCAGCTTCTCGTAATCAATCATAAAATCAACGAATTTGCTTTTAAAATTCGGATCTTTTATCAGTCCGTATTGTATCGTCGCGGCTTCGATGTTATCGATCTCTTGATATAGGTGTCCTAGCGCCACGCGGCTTTCCATCGCATTTGGATCGGTGAGCTTTGATAGCTCCAAAAGCGCGGTGGCGTTTTGCGGATGGTTTGAGCCGATGGCGGCTACGGCTGCTAGAAACAGCGTGCCCGCGTCGTTTATCTTAAATTCGTCGATTATGCGGTTGTAGATCTGATAGCTCTCCTCAAAATCGTTCGTAAAAATGTCGATATAAGCTAGCGTCTGGAGCAAGTCCGCGTTATTAGCGTCTTGTTTTAGTAGCGCTTTTAGCTTCTGGCGTTCGTAGTTTAGCAGTCCCGAGATTTGCAAAAGCTTGATGTATTGCTCTTTGATGATGTTTGCGCCGTGATAAAACGCCGCGTCGTTTAGCCGTTTGTCGTGGAAGTAAATTTGAATCTGCTCGACGTATTTTTTGATGCCATCATCCTTGTAGTTTGCAATAAAATCAAGGATGTTCGCCACGATATCTTCAGGCAGCTTGGCTTTTAAAATTTGCGTTTTTTTGGCAAACTCCTCGCCCCTGTCGGTCATCTTTGCGATTATCGCGTCAAAGGCTAAATTTAGCGCACTCTCTTCCTTTTCTTCCTCCAGCCAGCGCATTAAAGCGCCGCTATTATTTGCTATGAGCGCCATCAGAGCCTGGCTAACGGGCGCGTCTTTCGAGCTTGCGTCGTGGTCGAGATTTTCTGAAATTTCTTGTAGTAGTTTGGTATTATCCACTGCGTTTATATCGTTTGCGATAGCGCCCAGTACGCCCGCTAGGTGATTTGTCGGGTCTAGGTGATAGCTCATGATAAAGTGCTTTGCCGCCATGCTAAAGTTGCCCAGCTGCGCGTAGCTAAGTGCTAGGTCGTAGTGTAAAACCGAGTGCTCTGGATAGAGTGAGATGAGCGAGGCAAACTGCGCGTTGGCCTGCTTTAGCTTGTAGTTTAGGGCGTTTGCGATAGCGGATGATAGCTCTAAATTTACCTTTGAGAGCGCGCCGCTAGCGTTTAGGTAGTTACCCGCTGCACTTGCATCGTCCAAAAATAGGCTCACGCCGCCTTTTCTTATGTAGTTTATCGTTTGGTTCGGGTCAAAAACCTTATAAGGCGCGAAGTAAAACAGCGTCTCGTAGCGCTTGGTTTTATCGAAAAACAGGTCGTTTCTAAAGTGCGCCTGAGCTAAATTTACGTCGAAAAGCTCGGGTTTTAGTATCGTTTTGATCGGGAAATTCGCGTTTAAAAACAGCGGATCCTCGTGAAATACGGCCTTTATTTCATTTGTCGCGGCCTCAAAATTGCCGTCTTTTAGGTTTATGATGGCTACCATCGAGTTTATTTTATTTGAGTCGCCGCCCTTGTTTAGCGCTAAATTTAGCCTATTTCTGGCCTTTTCATATTGCCCGAGTCTTGCGTAAAGCATGCCAAGTGCCAGGTCCGCGTCAAATTCCTTTTGCGCTTCTAGCTTTTTTATCGCTTCGGCATCGTCGCCGATAAAGCTTAAAATTTTAGCCGCGAGGTAGTCGTATCGGTCTTTATAGTAGCCGTTTTCGGCGTGCGAGAGAGCTGCTAGAGCTTCGACGTATTGGCCTTTATAGTAGTTTATGAGCGCGTAGTAGTAGTTGTATAGCGGAGAGTCTGCTTCTTTATATAAAAACGAGCTTGCGAGATTTATATAGTAGTTAAAATTTTGCTCGTTTTTTAGCTCAAGTGAGCTAACCGCGGCGTTTATAGCGCTAACGGCGACGTTTTCATTGTTTGCAATGGCTCTTTTAAAGCTTTCCAGCGCATCCTCGAATTTCCCTTGTCTCATCTGAGAGACGCCTAAGTTATAGTTTGAGAGGCTTTGGTTATAAACGGCGATGTTTTCGTAGATTTTTAGAGCTTCAAATTTATTGCCCTTTTCATAGAGCAAATTTGCCTTGGCGATCATATCGTCGATCTTTGAGCTACCGAATTTTTGCGACTCGTAGTGCTCCTCGATATCTTTTACGATCTGTTTTTCGTCTATAGGCGGATTTTTCTCGCCTCTAAAAACAAAAAACAAAACTACGGCTAGAATGGTGATGGACGCGCACGCTGCTCCGCCGATGATAAAAAGCTTTTTCTTGCCTTTTTTATCGTCTTCTTTTGTATCTGCCGGCTGTTCCGGAGTTACCGGCTCTAGCTCATCAAGCGAAACTAGATCGTCGCCTTCATTGCCTTCTTGCTCTTCTTGTTGCGGCGCTTTGTCGCTTAGCTCGGTATTGGCTTCAGCCTCTTCGAGGATTACTACGTTTTCATCGTCGTTTTGCGCCACTACATATACCTTTTAAGAACTTCTGGAATTTCGATAGTGCCGTCAGCTTTTTGGTAGTTTTCCATTATCGCTATTAGCGTCCTGCCAACTGCCAGGCTTGAGCCATTTAGGGTATTTACAAGCATATTTTTCTTGCCATCTTTAAAGCGAATTTTCGCTCTTCTTGCTTGAAAATCACGAGTGTTAGAGATAGAGCTTATCTCGCGGTATTTGCCCTGACCTGGTAGCCAGACCTCAAGGTCTACCGTCTTGGCGGCGCTAAAGCCTAGATCGCCGCTGCAAAGTAGCATGTGGCGGTGAGGCAGCCCAAGGCTAGTTAGTAGGTCGCTCGCGCAAGATATCATCTCAGCAAGCACGCCCTCGCTTTGATCAGGTTTTGTGATGCTTACAAGCTCGACCTTTTCAAACTGGTGCTGACGGATCATGCCTCTGGTGTCACGTCCTGCTGAGCCTGCCTCTTGGCGGAAGCATGCTGAGTAGCAAGTCATCTTTATAGGCAGCTCGCTGGCCTCGATGATGGTGTCATTGTATAAATTTGTCACAGGCACTTCGCTAGTTGGGATGAGGTAGAGATCCTCGTCGCGCACCTTATAAAGATCCTCTTCAAATTTAGGCAGCTGACCAGTGCCAAAAAGCGTGTTTGAGCTTACTAGATAAGGGACATTTACAAGCTCAAAGCCGCGCGCGCTGTTAAAGTCGATCATGTAATTAACAAGCGCTCTACTAAGCCTTGCTCCCATGCCGCGAAGCACGGTAAAGCGAGATCCTGAGAGCTTTGCGCCCCTTTCAAAGTCAAGCCAGCCAAGGCTCTCGCCTAGCTCCCAGTGCTCCTTTGGCTTAAAGTCAAATTTAGTGGGCTCAAGCACCGTTTTTATGCAGACGTTATCGTCCTCATCTTTGCCAAATGGCACGTCATCGTCGGTGATATTTGGCACGCTAAATGAAATTTGCTCAAGCTTTTCTTCATATTGTTTAACGATCTCATCAGCGTCAGCAAGGGCAGCTTTGTTTAAATTTAGCTCATTTTTTAGCTCGCTCACATCCTCGCCAGCTCTTGCTTTTATGCCAAGCTCTTTACTTTTTGCGTTTTGGATCGCTTGGAAATTTTCAAGCGCTTTGCGCTTTTGTTTTAGCTCGTTAAAGGTTTGCAAAAGCTCCTCTAGCAAGCTAGCTTTAACATTTTTGCCCTCTAGTTTTTTTACGAATTCATCGTAGTTTGTCTCAAGTAGTTTTAAATTTATCATCGTTTCTTATCCTTATTGAATTTAGGGCACATTTTAGCGAATATTAGTATAATTTTGACTAAAACTTAAAGGAGAAAAGATGCAGGCGCAAAATATTTTCGACGATAAAGATATCTCGGCAAACAGCGAGTCGCTCGCTATTTTAAAACGAAATTTTCCAAAATGTTTTGATAAAAGCGGTAAATTTGACATTGAAACGTTAAGTCAAATTTTAGGCGTAGAAAATATCAAAAAAGAGGGTTTTGAGTTAAAATTTTTAGGCAAATCTTATGCGAGATTAACGGCGAATTTAAATCCCAAAACGCTTTTGATGCCAGATATCGATCATAATTCTAAAAATGAGAACGCTCAAAATTTACTCATAAAGGGCGATAATCTCGAAGTGTTAAAACATCTTAAAAACGCTTATTTTGAAAGTATCAAGATGATTTACATCGATCCGCCTTATAATACAGGTAGTGATGGATTTGTGTATAAAGATGATAGAAAATTTAATGTTGATGAACTCTCTAGTCTAGCCGGTATCTCGCAAGAAGAGGCTAAACGAGTGCTTGAATTTACTGCAAAAGGTTCAAACTCGCACTCTGCGTGGCTAGGCTTTATCTACCCTCGTCTTTATATCGCTAGGGAGCTACTCCGCGATGACGGCGTAATATTTATAAGCATTGATGATAGCGAACAAGCACAGCTTAAAATTTTATGCGATGAAATTTTTGGAGAAGAGAATTTTGTTGCCAACTTAATATGGCAAAAGAAAAAAGGCGGTTCACAAGATAGTCAAGATTTCTCAAAAGAACACGAATATATTTTGTGCTATAAGAAAAAAGATTGGCAAATTTACGACGAAACAGAAGAATTTACTGAAGATGACTTTAATAAAACAATAAATAATAGAAAAGCCAACATTATAAAGTTGGAAAAATGGGGAAATCATTCTTTGCGTGTAGATAGACCTACGCTTTATTACCCAATAAAAGATCCAAATGGAAACGACTTTTACCCTATGGCGCCAAACGGAGAAGATGGATGTTGGCGTAAAAAGCCTGAAAATTTAGACAAAGATCATATTTTTTGGCAAGAAAATTCAATGGGGCGTTTAACTCCTTATGAAGTAACATATTTTGATGAAGTTGAAAAAGAAAAAATTATAAAAACTAGGACTATATTTACAGAATTCGGAACTACTACAGAGGCTACAAAAGAAATACAAACTTTATTTAACGGTAAAAAAGTTTTTGACACCCCAAAGCCTACAAACTTACTTAAAAAATTAATGCAAGTTGGTACCGATGATGACGATGTCATTTTGGACTTCTTCGCTGGCTCCGGCACAACCGCTCACGCCGTAATGGCTCAAAATTTAGAAGACGGCGGCAACCGTAAATTTATATTAGTTCAGCTTGATGAAAAAATAGACGAGAAAAAGAGTAAAACGGCTTATGACTTTTGTAAAAATGAGCTAAAAAGTAAAAATCCAACTATCTTTGACATCACAAAAGAGCGTATCTTGCGCGCAGCGCAATCTCTCTCTCTCTCTCTCTCTCTCTCTGAAGACGATGCGCGGCTTAAATTTAAAATCTTTTCGACCGTTCCGCTTTTAAAATCATATTTAGATAAGTATTTAGATGACGACTCTGATACGAAAGAGCCGAATTTGTTTTCTAAAAATGAGCTTTCAAAAGATGATTTGACGGCACTTTTAACTACATTTGCAGTTTATGACGGCATAAAACTAACAGATGAGCTAAAAATAGTAGATTTGGGAGGATATGAGGCGTATTATGCACAGAAAAAGCTATATCTTATAAATGAAAATTTTAATGGTAAAAATTTAAAAGCTTTGGTTGAGAAAATAGATAGCGATAAAGAATTTGCGCCTGAAAAAATAGTAATTTACGAGCCTAGTTTTGAAAGCACGAGATGGCGTGAGTTAGATGAAGCTATTAAAAATTATGCAAATAAAAAGAATTTGCAAATAAGCTTAATTGCAAGGCATTAAAATGGCTGGATTTAATTACGAAAAAGACTTGCCTCATCAAAATGAAGCAATAAATGCGGTGATGGACGCTTTAGTTGGATGCGAGATAAAAACGAGCCTAAACGCAGAGCAAAATCCTCTAATAGAAAGCAAAAACAATGTTTTTGACATCTGCATGCAAACTGGAACTGGCAAAACGTATACGTTTACGAAAATGATGTTTGAGCTAAATAAAATCGCAGGCGTTTTTAAATTTATAATCGCAGTGCCGACGCTTTCTATAAAAGCTGGAACGATGAGCTTTTTAAACTCAGAAGCTACCAGAGAGCATTTTAGAGATATTTATTCTAAAAATATCAAAATTTATCTAGTCGATAGCGCAAAGCAAAACGATAAAAAAGAGCGTATGCCAAGTGCGATAAGCGAGTATGCAAGAGCTAGTGAAAATAATGCTATACACGTGCTTGTAATAAATCAAGGCATGATAAACTCTCAAACGCTGCAAAAAGAATTCGACGTAACTCTTTTTGACGAGATATCAAATCCTTTTAAGGCTATCTCATATACAAGGCCTATTTTGATAATAGACGAACCGCATAAATTTGATAAAGAAAATAAAACGTGGGAAAATTTAGAAAAATTTAACGCTCAACTTACATTTAGATACGGCGCTACTTTTAAAGAGTTTGAAAATAAAATTTATGAGTTAAATGCACTTGATGCTTTTAATGCGGATCTAGTAAAAGGCGTAGAGGTTTATGTAGCTAAATTTGACGAGGTGGCTGATGTAAGCGTAAGGCTGGTATCTACGGATGGAACGATTGCTAAATTTGAGCGTAAAGCTGATAGAAAAAGCAAGTTTTATAATCTTGGTAAGGGTGATGATCTGGAGTTAATAGATGAAAATTTAAGTGGCATTAGGATAGAGAAACTAAATACAAAAATCGTGTTATTAAATAACGGCTTAGAGATGAAAAGAGGGGATGAAATAAACCCTTTTAGCTACTCGCAAACACTTCAACAAAAGATGTTAGAAGTTGCCGTAGATGCGCACTTTAAAAATGAGCGTGAGCTGATGAAGAGATCTCCTCGTATAAAACCACTTGCACTATTTTTTATAAATGATATAGATAGCTACCGTGAGAAAAAAGGAGAATTTAGAGCTGAATTTGAAAAACTTATAAAATCAAAAATGGAGCAAATTTATAAAGAAGAAGAGCCTGGATTTTATAAAGATTATTTAAAAAAATCGCTTGACGATCTCTCTTTAACTCATGGTGGATACTTTTCAAAAGATAATGATGAAAAAGATGAGAAGATACAAAAAGAGATAGATGAAATTTTACATGATAAAGAGAGCTTGTTGAGCCTAGATAACACAAGACGTTTTATATTTTCAAAATGGACTTTACGTGAAGGCTGGGATAATCCAAATGTATTTACTATCTGCAAACTAAGAAGTAGTGGCTCAAATACAAGTAAGCTACAAGAAGTAGGGCGTGGGCTAAGACTGCCTGTAAATGAGTATATGGCTCGTGTAAAAGATGATAAATTTATGCTTAACTATATTGTTGATTTTAAAGAAAAGGACTTTGCAAATAGCTTGATAAACGAGATAAATGAAAGTGTTGAAGCTGAAATAAATAAAGAAGAACTTACTGAAGATATGATAAGGCTTGTGGCTTTGAAATTTGGCATAAGCAAAGGCGAAATTTTAAAAAGACTTGATGAAGAATGTGCTATTAACAGAAGTAATAAATTTTTAGAAGGTGGATATGAAAAATTTAAAGAGATTTATCCGCTACGAAACGGAAATTTATCGCAAAAGATAAGAAATGTCGAAGACAAGAAAAAAGGTATAAAGATAAGACCTGCTAAGTTTACTGAGCTAAAAGAGCTTTGGGAGAGGCTAAACGAGCGAGCCATCTTAGAATACATGATAAAAGATGAGAGCGAATTTGGCACAATTTTTAGTGATTTTTTATCTAATAGAAAAGATATATTTAAGCCAAGTGGGCTAGAGGTGCAGAGATTTGGCATAAATGCTACAAAAGGCGGTATGAGCGTCGTAA
>NZ_CALINL010000170.1 GCF_938045225.1 uncultured Campylobacter sp. | reverse complement strand
ATTTGACGCGTCAATCGTCTCTTTGTCGATGACGACTTTGTTCGTGATGACGACATCCGCGCCTTTTAGTCGCTCTACGCGCTCGTTTGCGGCGGTCGTCTCAAAGCTAACAAACTCTCCAAACTGCTTAAAAATGTCCAAATTTACGTCGCTTCCAAGCGTCGCGGCATCGAGGCAGACTATTTTCATTTTGCGTCCTTATTTGATAAAGTGCCCCACGAATTTGGAGTAGTTATCTAAAATTTCGCCGCCTCTGCGGTAACCCAGCGCGCACGCCTCGTAGGCGAAAAACACGCCCGCTTGGTATCTATTTCCGGCGGCGTCTTTGTTAAATTCGTAAAATTCCTGATAGATCGCGCGGTTTGCTCCGTAGTCGCCGCCGTTTTGCGAGCTAATGCTGCCGTCAGCCTCTATCACGCTCACGTTTGCACCCTCTCGCCCGAAAACCGGCTTTTTCACGCATTTTTTACCAGCTAACGGCTTATCGCTAGCTTGCAGTAAAAGCGGGTGATTCGGATATAGATCCCAAAGAATTTTTAATATGCCTTTGCTTTGGAAAAGCAGCGTGTATGCGGGATTTAGGATGATGGCTTTTTGATTTTGGACGATGTTTTTTAGGATGATGGCTAGCTCGCCTTCCTCTATGGCGATGTCCTCCCACGGTACGAGCTTAAACCAATACTCGTAGTTTTCGCCGTCAAAAAACACGCCTTCCTCGTCGTTAAATACGACCTCGTGGACGTAAGCAAACGCCGTGTGAAAGCCCGCCTCCTCTGCGATATATTGCAGTAGCTTCACGGTCTGCTCGTCCTCGCTGCTGCCCGCAACCGAGCTAAATAAAATTTTCCAGCCCTCATAGTGCTCGTTAAAGCTCTCGGTCTCCTCATCTAGCGTCACGAGGCGTCTAAAATTTTGCTTTAACGCGTCATAAAGGTCGTTAAACTGCGCACTCTCGTCCATACTGTTAAACTTGAGCGCCGCCCACTGGATGATCGCCGTCTCAAACACGGCCGTCGGGGTGTCGGCGTTAAATTCGATGAGTTTTATCGGTTTGCCATCCAGCCCGCCGGCTAAGTCAAATCTGCCGTAGAGGTGCCAGTGCACGTCGTTTTCCCAGCTTTCGCGCACGAGATCTACGAGGTTAAACGGGATACCGACCTCGTGGTAGAGGTTGTTGTCGATGACGTGTTGGGCGGCTGCGACGAACATATCGTATAGCTCGTTTGCGGCGTTATAATACGCCTCGGCCTGCGTCTCTCTCACCTCGACTAGCTCGTCTGCTACGTAGTCGCTGCCGTCCGGGTCCGTGTGCCACGTAAAGCCTATCTCGCTTAAAAATTCATTATTTAGCGGGTTGATTTTTTTTAAATTTATCATGATTAACCTCCAAAATTCGAGCCTGAGCTAGACTTCGAGCTTGATCCGCCGAAAAATCCGCTCTTTCCGCCGCTTGATTTACCCGCCGAGCTCGTGGCCTTGGCTTTGTTAAAGCTATCGACGCTCCTTGAGTAGGCGCTCGGGTTTTTATACGCGCTTTGGCGCTGCGCCTGATAGCCCGGGTTGTTAAAAAGCTTGTTGCCTATCCAGCTGCCGATTATCGCGCCCGCAGCCGATGCCAAGAGCGCCTCGCCCATACTCATGCCGCCGCTTGAAAGTTGCGCGTTTTGAGCGTTCGGGTTGGTCAAATTTGACGTTCCGGCGTCGATTTTGGCGTTTTCTTCGGCGATTAGCTTATCCATCTCCTCTTTGCTTAGCACGCGCTCGGTGCCGTTGATATCCTTTAGCACGACGCGCGTTTCGCTACTCGGATACTCCTCTAGGACTTTATATTTGCCCGGTGCGGTTTCTTCGATGATGACGAAAGCTCCCGTTTTTTGCGCTGCTTCGTTTAGCGCACTACTTTCGCCGCTATTATCGCTACTGCTGCAGCCGGCCAACCCCGCTATCACGACCGCGCCAAATCCGCCGACCGCAGCATAGCTGGCCACCTTTTTGATGTGATTAAAAACTTTCATTTTTATCTAACTCCTTCGAAATTTTCTTGCTTTTTACCATTATTACGCCTTCTTTAAATTTGATAAATTTTGATTTTCCGATTTTTTTTATGATTTTATTTTGCGTTTTTTTTAGACTCTTACCGCTTAAATTTTGCGATTTTAAAAACTCGGCCAGGCTAATCCATTTAGTGTCGCTTTCAAGCTTGCTCTCGACGAATTCGACGTCGATTGGGGCTATATATTCGCCGTTTTGACGAGCCAGCAGCGGACGCTCTAGCATGCTTAAAAACCCCCTCAGCTTATCGTCTCTTTCGCGGTAAATTTGAGCGATTTCGGTTTTATTATTTAGCAAAATTTGCTCTTTTTCGCGAAAAAGCCTCTCTTTGTCGGCTTGCAAATTTTGATTTTGTTCTTTTAGTTCGCTAATTTGCGAGAGTAGAAATTCGTTCACGTCAAATTCCCCCGCCTTTGATTTTCTTGATTTCGCGCTTTTGGATGATTTTTCGGTAGATGTTTTTGGCGGCTGATTTGGCGCTAAATTTGCCGTAGTACCGGGCTCGTAGCCTTCTAAAACCACGTATTTTACGCCGTCTTTTTCAAAGGTCTTTAGCGTTCCGCGACGAATGCGGTTGTAGACGGCTTCCTTGGTTACGCCTAAGATTTCCGCGGCCTCGCTCACGGGCACTTTGGACATATTTTTCCTTTGATCGTTAAATTTGGCGTAGATTATGGCAAATTTTGGCTTTGATGCGAGTTAAACGGGAGTTTGAAAAAAGAAAAGGCCGCCGAAGCGACCCTTTTGGTTAGAGCTTTGACTCGTAGCGTCTAAGCATATATAGACGTTTAAGCATTTTCTTGCGAGCCGCGATTTTTTGTTTTTTGCGGATCTCGGTCATAGGCTCGAAAAAGCGTCTTGCGCGAACTTCAGTCACGACAAGGTTCCTGTCGGTTTGCTTTTTGAACTTTCTGTAAGCTTCGTCAAAAGACTCGTTAGGATGTACCTTAATACCAGGCAACGTCCTCACCACCTTTCAATTAAAATAGACGGCGATTATAGTTTAAATTTGATAAATTTAAGCTTTGCCCGCCGTCCGGGCTTTAAATTTAGCCTTTTAGGATATGCTCCGCCGCTATCATCGCCGAGCTGATACAATCGGGCGTCGAGCAGCTAGTAAGCCTCGTATATCCGTGCACTCCGCCCGTCGCCTCGCCTACGGCGTATAAATTTTTAATAGGCTTGTTATCGTTTATATTAAGAACTTCAAAGTTCAAATTTACCCTCACGCCGCCCGGAGTATAGCTGATGCCAGGAGCCCCGAGTATCGCGTAAAACGGCGCTTTTTCTATCGGAGCGACTTTGCTTAAATCTTTTTTAAAATCGGCATCGGTTTTTGCCGCGACGTTTTCGTTATACCGCTTTATCTCCCCTTTTAAAATTTGCGCGTTTAGCTTAAATTCCGCAGCTAGTTCGTCTAGGCTCTCAAATTTTTTCATCTTGCCGGTTTCGATAAATTTTTGCAGCCTTTTTGGATCGTGGCTGGAGGCAAATCCAGTTGCGTCAAAGATTATCGTCGGAAACATATCGCTTTCGTTTTTTTGCATATTTTCTAAAATATTATCGGACAAGGTCTGCCTGTCGCCGTCCTCGTTCATAAATCTCTTTGAGTTTTTGCCGTCAACCGCGATAGCAAATATCAAATCCTCCGTCGGAATACCAAACGAATAGCGTCCCAGACTAACCTGCACCGGCATCGCGCCCGCTCTTATCATTGTTTTTAGCGCGCCTGCCGTCGCACCTGGATTTGACGGCGTGGATGCTAGAGATAGCCTTGGATTTTGCGCCGCTTTAAACGTTTTATCTGCCGAAAATCCGCCGCTTGCAAAAACAACGGCCTTTTTAGCTTTATAAAATTTAACGTCTCCGGATGCGTTTTGCGCGTCGTCGTCAGCTAAGTCTTTGTCAAATTTATATTCCTCTCTCACCTTTAGCCCTATCGCCGCGCCGTTTTTATCCAGCACGATTTCATCGACTTTTACTCGTTTTAGCGTCTTGCCGCCCTTGCTCTCAAAGTGCGAATTTAGCGCCTGCACGCACGCTCCGCCTCCACCTACGGTCTCTAGACTTCTTGCCACGCTATGTCCGCCCAGATGCTTTAGCTTTTCGGCGTATTGCACGCCTCTTGCTTTGACAAATTCATACGCTCTTTTTGAATTCTCAGCGATCCTGTACGACTGCTCTATGTAGTTAAAGCCCTTGCCTGCTTTGTTTAGATCTTTTACGAAAAGCTCGATGGAGTCTTTGATGCCGGCTTTTTCTTGTTGCTCGGTGCCCACGCAGGCAAAATCAAGCTGAGAAACTACAGAGTTTCCGCCCATTCGCGACATCTTTTCTAGTAGCGCGACGCCAAGCCCACCCTCGGCTGCTACGATGCCCGCAACGTTTGCGCTAAGGCCGCTGCCTACCACCAAGACGTCGTATTCCGCGTCCCATTTTATCTCGTCATCCTGCGCCGCTTGCAAATTTAGCGCGCCTACAGCGGCTGCTGCGAGGCCGGTTTTGATGAAATTTCTTCTAGAAATTTTTTGCATAACATCTCCTTTTTAAAGAATTTATGAAATTATACATCTTAAAAGTGGCGTAATAGCAATTTTAATACGCATTTAATAGCATTAACTCTATAATTTACCCAAAATTATCACTACTTTGTAATCAGGACGAATTATGACCAAAGAAGAGTATAAAAATTATTTCAAATTTGCTAGCAAACGCTATATCGCCTACATCCTGATAACCTGTACCGCGCTGATTTTACCTTTTATATCTATCGGCGGAAATCAATTTTTCCTATTAAGCTTTGAGCGTAGCGAACTGCATCTGTTTTTTGCAAAATTTAACGTCCAAGAGCTATTTTTGATGCCTTTCGTGCTCATTATTTTTTTTATTTTTATATTTTTTATGACGAATTTGGGCGGTCGCGTCTGGTGCGGCTGGAGCTGTCCGCAGACGATATTTCGCGCGATTTACCGCGACCTCATACAAACTAAAATTTTAAAAATCCGCAAGAGCGTTTTAAATAAACAAACGCAGGCCGAAAGCGGCGTCAAAAACGCGCTAGCAGTCGCGATCTGGAGCATTTTAGCCTTTGTCGCGGCGGCGAATTTTCTCTGGTTTTTTGTCCCGCCGAAAGACTTTTTCACTCAAATTTTAAATCCCGCCGAGCATAAAATTTTACTCGGAGCTTGGCTTGTTATCACGGCGTTTTTGATATTTGACGTAGCGTTTTTGGGCGAAAATTTTTGCATTTACGTCTGCCCGTACGCTAGAGTGCAGTCCGTGATGATCGATTCTGACAGCGTGCAGGTGATCTACGACGAGGCTCGCGGCGGTAAAATTTACGACGGGCAAACCAAACTCTGGAAAAAACCGCCGGAGCCGCAAAACGAGTGCACCGGCTGCGAAGCCTGCGTAAAAATTTGCCCGACGCACATCGACATCAGAAAAGGCATGCAGCTAGAGTGCATAAACTGCCTAGAGTGCGTGGATGCCTGCACGAAAACGATGTCCGGGCTAAATTTGCCTAGTCTAATTAGCTGGACGAGCTCAAATTCGCTAAAAACCAAGCAAAAGGTGCGGTATTTGCGCTTTAAAACCGTCGGCTACTGCACCGCCATCGCTGTCGCCGCGACCGTGCTAACGCTAATGAGCGCCAAAAAAGAGAGCATGCTGCTAAATATCAACCGCACGAGCGAGCTATATAAGGTAAATAAAAGCGGCGAGATCGAAAACGCTTACGTATTTTTGTTTGAAAACACCGATGCGCACGCGCATGAGTTTTACTTTGACGTTAGCGCAGACAAAGCTAAAGCGCCGATAAAAATCGAGCGCCCGAAGACTCAAATTTCGCTAAAAGCGGGCGAAAAAAGGAAGGTCGTAGTCGTGCTAAGCGCGCCTAAAACGGCATTTGCCGGCACAAGCGAGCAAACGACGAAGATAGAAATCTCCGCCTACGCCGCGGATAACAAAGAAAAAATAAATGTTAAAAGACGGACGATTTTTGCCCATCCAAGTGAGTAAAAAATTATTTTTTTATAGTATAATCATATTTTAAGATTTTTTTGAAATTTGAGGGCTAGAAAAAATGAATACGAAACCGACGAAACGAAGCGCCGAGAGAAAAGAAAAATTCATCCAAGCCGGGCTTGAAATTTTCCTTGAAAACGGCTACGAAAACACGAGCTTAACGGATATCATCAAAAAAAGCGGCGGATCGCTGGCGAGCATCTACAAATTTTTTGAAAATAAAGAAGGGCTCTTTCGCGCCATCGTAGAGCGCGGATTTGACGACTTTAGAATGCAGATAGACGAGAAAATCGATCTAAATTTACCGCATAAGTTGGATGATTTTTTAACCAAATTTGCGATGATATTTTTCGACATCATCTGCGAAAAGAAAACCACGCTAATCTCAAGAGTGATGATGAGAGAGGGCGCGAAAAACGACGGACTTTTGGGCAAAGAGTTTTTGGATCAAATTTTAAGCAAATTCGATAAAATTTTAGTAGATTTTTTCGAGCGCGCAGACATAAGAGTCCAGCTAAATCCATGTATCTCTCCTTACGTCGCGGCCAAGACGTTTGCCGCAGTAGTTAGAGAGCCTTATCACTATAATGCTATTTTGCTAAACGAGGACATAACGCTAAGCGCAGAAGAGCGCGAAGACCACGTAAAAACGCGTATAGATATGTTTTTGCACGGCGTAAAAAAACGCTAAATTCGACTCTCAAAATTTGACTTTTCGTATAAATAAGAGTAAAATAGCCGACTTTATTTGTAACAAATATTACATCCCAAATTTTGTGTATAATATCCCAAAAAATTAAAGGCAAATTTATGAGAAATTTTAAAACCCTTTCGGTTTTGTTATTGGCGTCGTTGCTTTTTACGGCATGCTTTGATAGTAACGATAAAAAAGGCGCAGCCGCAGCCGGACAACAACGGCAAATGCCGCCGTCAAAGGTCGACGTATTCGTAGCTAAAAAATCAGACGTGCCGATCAGTTTTGACTACCCCGCGACCCTAACGAGCCAACAAGACGTCATCGTCTATCCCAAAGTAAGCGGCACGATAACCAAACAGTTTTTTAAACCGGGAGACAACGTAAAAGCCGGCGATAAGCTGTTTTTGATAGATCCCGAAAAATACCAAGCCAGCTACGACGCGCTTGAGGCCGCTATCGGCGTAGCAAACGCAAATTTAAAGAACGCTCAGACCGAATTTAACAGAATTTCAAATTTATATAAGAAAAACGCCGTTTCGCAAAAAGAGTACGACGCGGCAGTTTCGGCGCTCGAAATCGCAAACGCAAATTTACTAAGCGCTAGAGCAAACGCCAAAAATGCCAAAATAGACCTAGGCTACACAAGCATAATCGCGCCTTTTGACGGCGTTTTGGGCGATAATCTAGTAGACGTTGGCTCGCTAGTCGTAGCAAACACTACCCAGCTAGTGCGCCTAACCAAAATCAACCCGATCGAGGCACACTTTCATATCTCCGACGTAGATAACCTAAACCGCGTCAAAATGCAAGAAAGCGGCCTCTGGGCGCAAACGAACTCCGATGCCGTACTAAAAGTCGGTCCGGGAGAGTTTAACGGCAAGGTAAATTTCATCGATAACGTCGTAAATACGAATATGGGCACAGTTTTAGCCAAGGCCGAATTTAACAACGACGAGGGCAAGTTGCTACCTGGCATGTTCGGCCACGTGACAATGGGTGGATTTTATCAAAAAGACGGTTTTAAAATCCCTCAAGTAGCGCTCCAGCAAACCGACGTCAAGACCTATGTACTCGTAGTCGCCGACGGCAAAGTAGCCTCTAAAGACGTAAAAATCACCTACCAAACCAAAGACGCCGCAGTCGTTAGCGAGGGGTTAAACGAAGGCGATAAAATCATATTAAACAACTTCCTAAAAATCGGCGTAGGCGCGCCCGTCGAGATAGATAAAGACCTAACCGAAAGCTTTGGTAAAGGTGCAAATTTAGAGCCTAAAAACGAGCAAGAAAAGGCTAAGTGATGTTTTCTAAATTTTTCATTGACCGCCCGATATTTGCCACCGTCGTATCTATCATCATAGTTATCGCGGGCGCAATGGCGATAAAGGGGCTTCCTATCGAGGAGTATCCTAAGCTAACCCCGCCTCAAATTTCCGTTAGCGCCGTCTACACAGGCGCCGACGCCCAGACTATCTCCGACTCGGTAGCCAGCGCGATCGAGGACCAGATAAACGGCGTAGAAAACATGCTCTATATGCAAAGCACCTCAAGCTCGAGCGGCTCGCTAAGCATCAATGTTTATTTTAAAATCGGCACCTCAGCC
>NZ_CALINL010000169.1 GCF_938045225.1 uncultured Campylobacter sp. | reverse complement strand
AAAAAAATCGAAGATGCCGTAAAGGGCGTCAAGGGCGTCACCGGAGTGAGCTTTGATCTAAAAAGCAAAGACGTAAACATCACCGCAGATAGCGGCGTGAACGTGATGGACATCGTGCACGCGATCCAAGCCAAAAAATACAAAGTCGGTATCAAAGAATGAAAAAGCTAGCTCTAGCGCTGGCGCTTTGCGCGGCGGCATTTGCGGACAAGACTTTGGTTTACGAGATCCCCAATATGGCCTGCGTGAGCTGCTACGAGGTCATCACCCAGACGCTAAATACGCTTAACGGCGTGAAGAAATTTGAGGTAAATTTGGAGGCTAAAACGGTCGACATCGTCGTCTCGGACGACTTTGTGGAAAATACGGTCGTAGAAGCGCTCAAAAAACAAGGCTATCAGGCGATTTTAAAATCCGCTAAATAGCGCTCATCAGTCGTATTCGAGGCTAAATTTACGATTTTGACCTCGGACACGGCTTTTTGAAAACGTAAAGTTTATCTTAAATTTTGTCTAGTATACTTTTAAAAAGATTGCTTTACTCCAACGGAGTAAATTCTAATAGCACCAAAAAGCTGATTTAATAGACCTTTTGATGCAAGAAGTCTATACTTATTCGCCTTAAATTTGACTAAATTGTAGCCACATACAAATACACCAAGCCCTAAATTTCAAGCATTTTAAAATCTTAAAAAACGCTTTATCAAAATGCGATTTCACCCCCACCTAAAGCCCTCATAAGGCGCGTCCTCACAGATACACTTCTTGAGCTTGTTTGCTTCGCGGCGGATCACCTGCCGCCACGTGAGGTTTTGCCCGTTTGGGCAGATCGTTTCACCAAGCCTCGCGATCATTTTTAGCTCTATTTTTTGCACGGCGTCGTTGCTAAATTTTATCCGCCCGGCGTCGGTTTGGAAGTCCTTTGCGGTGATCTCCTTTTTATTTAGCATGCTAAAAATCAGCGTATCGCCCAAGATCGGCTTAAAAACCTCGGCAAGATCGAGATATAGGCTCAAGGCTCGGTAGTTTGGCTCGTGCAAAAAGCCGATGCGAGGATCTAGCTCGGTCTTGTAAATTTCGCTAAGGCAGACGTTGTAAATGCGCGTATTTACGTAGCTTATGAAGCTGTTGATTTTATCGGCGGGCGGGCGTTTGGAGCGGATAGTGAATTTAAAGCTTTTTTGATCCGCGATTATCTCGTTCCACTTTTCGTAGTAGAGCTTTTGAAACGCCCCTTCTGCGGCCATTATCGCAGGCACGTCCGTGGCGGCGTTTAGCGCCTCTATGTGGGGCGATACGTCAAATTTCACGCCGTGTCTTTTGCAGTTTGCAGCGTCATTTAGGATGTGCGCGCGAGTGATCTCGCGGGCGATGTAGGCGCGCTTAATGGGATCGTCAAAGGCGCGAACCTGATTTAGTAGCACAAAGCCGCTTTTATTGACCGAGTTTGAGGTATTTGGATAAAAATTACCGCGAAAGCTCTGGTAAGGGCTAAAAATATGCAAAAGGACGTTGTTATCCGCCAAAAACGCCATAGTGTAGGTATCGATCTGCACTTTTGCCAGCACGTAAATTTCATCGATCGCGTTTATCGGCAAAATTTTACTAGCGACGACCGCGCCCGTATCGTCAAATTTATCAAAATAGATGTTGTTATCTTGCCTGCGAAGCCTGCCTGCGCTCAAAATAAAATGCGTCCTGTCGCTTTTTTGCATCTCTTTCCTTAAATTTAGCCTAGATTTCAAGCGCTGCCGTCAAACTCGGCAAATTTACGCGAGCAAATTTAACTAAACAGCGCGCCGCTTTTATCCTGCCCGATTACGATACGCTTGGAGTATTTCAGCGAATTAAACGTATAAATCACGATAGAATCAAGCTGCGCAATGCACTCTTTTTGCAAAATCGCGGTTAGTTTTTTAAAATCGCTCTCGCGAATCTCGCCTTCAAAAACGGAAAACTGCACTCGCGGCAAAAACTTCTCGACCGCCTTTCTGATGCGGTTTGCGTTGTTTTTCTCTTTTTGCTCGGCGCCGGCGATGTCGTAAAACAAAATCACGTACATTTTTCTAGCATTTTTCTAAATTTTAACTCGCACAATATCCGCTATAAGCGCAGTTTGTGCAAAATTTACCCTGCGTAAATTTCGGCGGCCGCTCTAGATTTACGAGCAACGTTATCTCGCTTAAAATTTGCTGGGTTAAAGCGAAATTTTCGCTGCTATCCTCTACCAAAATCACCTTTTTACCGCTGATTAGTTTGCCTTTTACCTCTTTTAAATTTAAGCCCGTTTTTAAAAGATAGACGTAAAAAAGTAGCTGCATCTTGCCCGCAAGCTCGTTTTTTAGGCTCTTTTTTTACTTCGCTCTCGCTCGTAACGCTAAAGCGAGGATATTCGGTGATGAGATAGTGTCCGCGCTGCTTGGAAAGTTTGTCGAATTTCAAATTTGAAAATGCAAACTCCTGCAAATCGCTCTCTTTGATGTCCGCCAGCGCCTTGCCCATTAGCACGTTTTCGTCTTCTTGATCTGCGTGGATTTGATGCGCGTAAAGCCACGCCTCACGCTTACAGGTGACGTAGTAATTTACAAGCGTGCCAGTGATCTGATCTTTTGAGAACATTAGTCAAATACCTCGTCGGTTATGTCTAAATTCGTATCTTTTTTAAGGCCATACTCGGCACTATAAAAATAAGTGTAAAACCGCTTTTCAAATCAAAGCGAATTTGTGATTAAAATCAAAGTGAGCTAAAAACCGCGTTTTTCCACTTTGATTTCTAACGTAAAATTATACGCCTCAATAAGCCCTTTAAAAAGCTGTTAAAAGCCCTTTAAAGCCTTTAAAAATTCATTACGATAACTTCCGCGCTTACCTTATCTCTTGCCGCTCCGTTTAGGCTGTAGTTTATTTGGGCTTCCTCAAATCTAAACCCCGCATAGAACTCTCGCACTATCTCGCAGTCGTTGTAGCCAAGAATGAATTTGCCTTTGATGGTTCGTAAGATGGCGGCTAAATTTTGATGATCGTTCATACTAAAGCCTTTTGGGGTCTTATAGTAGCTCTCGGTGCCGACATAGGGCGGATCTAGGTAAAACAAAGCATCCTTGTCGTCGTACTCCTTTATGAGCTTTTCATAGCTCATATTTTCGATAGAGGCGCGCTTTAGGCGTTTGGAATATACCGTAAAATCCCTATAGATATTTCCGAAGTTCCTACGTTTACTCATAGCATAATTTGCGCCCTTCGCCCCAAAGCTCATGTTAATAAGATAGGTTCAACGGAACTTAATACAAATACAAGGAGCATTAAGTTACGATGAGTTCGATGAA
>NZ_CALINL010000168.1 GCF_938045225.1 uncultured Campylobacter sp. | reverse complement strand
CTTTGTTTGATTTAGCCTCTCCGCCAGCCTTATTTTCACCTGCCTTATTTTCCGCAGATGCATTAGTTTTGGCAGCTTCTGATTTTTCAGACGATGCTTTAGATGCTGCTGCGGTCTGCGGCTGCTGTTTATCAGACACAAGAGGCTTCTCGGCGGCCTGTTTAGCGGCTGCCTGTTTCATATCGAACTGGGTCGGGATATTCAATACTTTGCCAGCCAACATATGGTCGGCATTTTTATTGATGAACACACCAGGGTTGGCTTTTACCAATGCCTGTATTGCCTGCTCGACCGTCATTCCTTGAGGACGGATACGGGTCGCAATTTCAGTCAGGGTTTCACCCTGTTTGACTAAATGTCGTTTGCCATAACGCGGCTCGCCCTGTACAGAAGAGGCTGCATTTTGCGTCTGTTTAGGCTGTGTTTGGGCATTTTTTGACTTTTTATTGTCGATTCCGTCTTTACGCGTATTATTCGCAACATCTGCAGACGCATTTCCACTACGCAGCGCACGGTTAATCCGTTCGCGCGCAGCTTGACGGTCTATCTGCTGGGAAGCGTATGCGGGAGGCAGCTCCTGACGAACGCGGGGCGTACTGTCGCCCTTGACCGAGTAATCAGCCGGATCGATGATTGCGGTATATTCTCGAGATTGAGCGCCGGTACTGACTTGGAAAATCAGCACAGGGTCTTTGATGGCTTTAGCCGAACGGATATTGATGACCGCACGATCGCCCGCTCTGTGAACGCTGGTTCTGAGGTTGGCATTCGATACGGAAGCCTTGCCGCCGTTAAATAATGCCTGTGCTTCTTCTCCGGTTACGGTGATGTTGCCGGAAAACGGCTCACCCAAATGCGATTGAACATTTAAACCGCCCAACCCTGCGCTTGCACCCACCGAAACCGCTAAGGCAACGGAAGCTGCGATAAGTTTGATTTTGTAATGTTTCTTCAAAACTTGTCCCCTATGAAATGAATCCTGCGGTACTGCCGAGTACTTAACCGTCTATTACGATATATTACGTTATGATATAGTCTAAGTCCCTAATCTGCCAAGTAACACTGTCATTTATGTTATCAAAAATGTCATAAACCGTTGCTGTTTCCCGTGCGTTTTACGGTAAAATTTAAGCCCTCTTCGGCTATCATAAGCGTATTTAAAAACAAAGAGTAAAAGATGAACATCGTAATAGTAGAAGATGACATAAACATGCGCAAGTCCCTAGAGATCGCGCTTGGCGAATACGAAGATCTAAAAATCAAAAGCTATAAAAGCGCCGTCGAGGCGCTTAAGAAAATGGGCGAGGACGTCGATCTCATCATCACCGATATCAACATGCCTCAGATGGACGGACTGGAGTTCATCAAGCGCCTGGAGGGCAAATTTGACGTCATCATAATGACTGGCAACGCAACGCTAAACAAAGCCATCGAGAGCGTGCGCCTTGGCGTCAAGGATTTTCTAACAAAGCCATTTGACGCGCAAACGCTGTACGAGGCGATAAAAAGGGTCGAAATTTTACGCCGTAAACTACCAGCTGCGAGCCTAAAAGCCGCGCAAAACGGGCCAAATTCGCAAGCTGATTCGACCGATTTCGTCGCTAGCTCGCCAGCGCTTGCTAACGCGCTAAATTTAGCCTCTCGCGTTGCAAAAACGGATGCTTCGGCGATGCTAATGGGCGAGAGCGGCGTGGGCAAGGAGCTGTTTGCTAAATTTATCCACAAAAACTCGCCGCGCAAGGACGGTCCGTTTATCGCGATAAACATGGCCGCGATCCCAGAAAATTTGATAGAAAGCGAGCTTTTCGGCTTTGAAAAGGGCGCATTTACCGATGCTTCGGCGATGAAAAAGGGGCAGTTTGAGCTAGCAAGCGGCGGCACGCTATTTTTAGACGAGATCGGCGAGATGCCGCTAAATCTGCAGCCAAAACTCCTACGTGCGATCCAGGAGCGCGAAATCACGCGCCTTGGCGCGACAAAAAGCATCAAAATCGACGTCCGTATCGTTTCAGCGACCAATGCCGATCTGCCCGAACTCATACAAAGCGGTAAATTTAGAGAGGATCTGTTTTACCGCCTAAACACCGTTCCTGTCGCCATCCCGCCGCTAAGAGAGCGCAAAGAGGAGATCTTACCTATCGCCGAACGATTTTTGAAACAAAGCTGCGAGGAGTTTAGCCTCGGCGCAAAAAGCTTTTCCGAAGCGGCGGTAAAGGAGCTAGAAAACTACGATTTTCCGGGCAATATCCGCGAACTTATCTCCGTCGTACAACGAGCAGCGATTCTTAGCGAAGGCGAGGAGATACAACCGGGCGATCTTTTTTTGCAGGCTCGCAGCAGAAAATAGCTTAAATTTAAGCTTTACGCGAGTAAAATAAGCGAAATTTTAGCTTAAATTTTAAATTTAGCCGGCCGAGACGGCGACGCTGAAAATGCGGCGTGCGACTCGTCAAATTTGAGCGGCAAATTTGAATATAAAAGAAGTTAAATTTGACCGCAAATTTGAGTTAAATTTAATGGGTAAGAGCGATTGCGATTAGCTTTATGTCAAAAATCTAAATTTAGTCCGCAGAGCCTAGCAAGTCTTTGGCACCAGGTTAAGCAAAAGAGGCTTGTCGCGACCGCTTTGCCGACCGAGAAGTAAAACCTAAACTTGGTCCGCAAAGTCGGACAAGTCTTTTCGCCTCGCATCCGCTTGCGACGAGACTACGCTACGAGGAGTGCGGGATCCAACCGATGGGGTTGGTCGCAGGACGACTCTGTCGCCCGAGAAGTAAAAAAGAAGTAAAAACAAAGGAGCCAAAAATGAGAAAATTTAACGTTGCCGTCGTAGGCGCGACGGGCGCAGTCGGAGAGGAGCTTTTCCGCGTTATGGAGGAGGTTGATTTCCCGGTGGGCGAGCTGCTACCGCTAGCAAGTGCGAAAAGCGCAGGCACCCAAATAGAGTTTAAAGGCAAAAATCACAAAGTCATGGAGCTCACCGAGACCGTTTTTGACGAGCACGAGATCGACATAGCGTTTTTTAGCGCGGGCGGATCGGTATCCGAAAAATACGCAAAATTTGCAGCCGCCAGCGGCGCCGTCGTGATCGACAACACCAGCCACTTTAGGATGGACGCGGACGTGCCACTAGTCGTGCCCGAGTGCAATCCGCAGGACATCGCGCAGTGGAAAACCCGCGGCATCATCGCCAACCCAAACTGCTCGACCATCCAAATGGTGCAAATTTTAAAACCGCTAGACGACGCGTACGGTATCAACCGCGTGGACGTAGCGACCTATCAGGCGGCTTCTGGCGCTGGTAAAGAGGGTATGGAGGAGCTAGTCGTGCAGCTGCAAAAGTTTTTCGAGTTTAAGCTTGATGAGTGCGAGCCGAAAGTCTTCGCGCACCAGCTAGCGTTTAACGTCATCCCGCACATCGACGTATTTTTGGACAACGACTACACAAAAGAGGAGATGAAAATGGTCAACGAGACCCAAAAAATCCTCCACAAAAATATGGAAGTGAGCGCAACCTGCGTGCGCGTGCCGGTGCTTCGCAGCCACTCAGAGGCTATCACGATTCATTTTGATAGAGACGTGGACGCCGCGGCCGCTCGCGAAATCTTGCGCAAAGCGCCTAGCATCGTGGTCGTGGACGAGCCAGCCGCGAAAAAATATCCGATGCCAAGCATCTCAAGCGACACCAACGAAACCTATGTCGGACGCATCCGCACGGATAACTACCGCAAAAACGTCCTGCATCTATGGTGCAGCGCCGACCAGATCCGCGTGGGAGCGGCAACCAATGCCGTAAGAATCGCGCAAAAATGGATAGAATTGCAGGAATAATCGGCCCGCTTTTTGTTTAAATTTACCGAATTTACGCTTTGGTTTTGGCGTAAATTCGGATAAAATTTGATGATTTTAAAATATAAAATCTGATTTTCCGATACGAATTTTCTACTAGCTTTTTGAATTTGACTCATAAATTTATCCGCACCTTTACGGCGCAAACTTTAGAGTTAAATTTGTAAAGTCAAATTTTGACAAACACAAATTTGGCTCAATTCACCAAACCGAGTAATGCTCGCAAAAACTGTTTTATAAAACACCAAAAAACTCAAATTTAACCCCGCCAGATAACAACCCAAGCCTCACGCACTAACTTAAATTCCAGCTAGGCTCGCGCATGCTCAACGCCCTAGCTTTAAGGAAAATATTATAAAATACGCGTTTTATTTTTAAACAAAGGAAATTAATGCGTAAAGCTTTTGAAAAAATCCTGCTCTTTAGCAACAACTTCACGCTCCTGCCAGTAGTGTTCGGCTTGCTTGGCGCGATCGTGCTTTTCGTCATCGCTAGCTACGACGTGGGCAAGGTATTCGTCGCCGTTTATCACTACTTTTTCGGCGATTTTCACCCGGAGAACTTCCACTCCGACGTCGTCGGAAAGATCGTGGGCGCGATCGACCTCTACCTCATGGCGCTCGTGCTTTACATCTTTAGCTTCGGCATTTACGAGCTGTTTATCTCCGAGATCGAGGAGCTCAAGCAGTCCAAACAGAGCAAAGTCCTCGAGGTGCACTCGCTCGACGAGCTCAAGGATAAACTGGGCAAAGTCATCATCATGGTGCTTATCGTTAACTTTTTCCAACGCGTTTTGCACGCAAATTTCACCACTCCGCTTGAGATGACCTATCTCGCGGCCTCGATTTTGGCGCTTTGTTTGGGACTTTACTTCCTACACAAGGGCGAGCACTA
>NZ_CALINL010000167.1 GCF_938045225.1 uncultured Campylobacter sp. | reverse complement strand
AATGTGCTTGCTAGCGTTATATGTCCTCATCTCGTAAGCATAGGTCGTCTCGGGAGCTAAATTTGCATCCACGTAGTGGCTGGCAAAGCGGTCTTTTATGTCGGCTACAACCTTCATTTTACCGTTATTTTCGTTTGGATTTGAGCGGTATAGATAGTAGCCTGCGACGTTTGAGGTCGGAGTCGGAGTCCACTCAAAGCCCACTTCGGTCATATCGCTTATAGTTTTTAGGCTCTGGACGGTCGGCAAATTCGGATTTACTTGCGCAGGCCCGCTAGAGGATACGCATCCACTCATCACAATGGCTAAAGAGCTCGCTAAGCCCCATAAAATCAATCTTTTCATCTATATTCTCCTTGCTAAATTTGCTAAGTAAAATTTCACTAAAATCATCCCAAATAGGCGCGACGAAGCTCATTTGCCCGCCCGTGCGCGGATGCGTGAAATATAGCCCGTAGGCGTGAAGCATTACTCGGCCGATTTTATCCTTTTCGCTCTTAAAACCGTATAAAGCATCGCCCAAAATATGGCGGTTTAGGCTAGCTAGATGCACTCTGATCTGATGAGTCCTGCCTGTAAAAAGCTTTGACGCGATCAAATTTACGCCTGCGTTTTTACCCTGCACGGGGCCGTCAAATTCGCTAAAAAGTAGATTCGCAAAGGCGCTTTTTGCCGCGCGGCCGCTTGAAACTATCGCCTTTTTTAGGCGGTTAGCGGGGTTTCGTCCGATAGCTCGCTCGACGATGCAGTTTTGCTTGAGCGGCAGATCGGTTAGCGCTAGATATATGCGTCCCATGCTTTTGTCGCTTAGCTGTTTTGAGAGCTCGGCGTGAGCGGCGTTATTTTTAGCTACGACGATAGCTCCGCTAGTGCCCTTATCCAGCCTATGCACGATGCCTGCCCTACTTTGTCCGCTTAAATTTGATAGCAAAAACCCCTTTGTGCCGAGCCAGTCCACAAGCGTGGGTTCCTTAACGCTAGGAGCGGGATGAACGACTAAATTTGCCGGTTTATTTAGCACGAGCAAATCCTCATCCTCATAAATGATCGGTACTTCGAATTCCGCTTCAAATTTAGCCGTATCAGGGTCGCTTTGCTCAAATTTGATATTCAAAACGTCGCCCAAATTTAGCTTCGCCGATGGCTTAGTTAGCGGCTTACCGTTTAGGCTAACTAGTCCGCTTTTTATCAAATTTAGCGCTTGGTTTCTAGCGACGTTTAGCTCAGCCGCTAAAAAAGCATCCGCCCTCGCCTGCGTATCATCTAAAATTTTGATCTCTTTTTCCGTCATTTTTATATTTGTTTCCTTTAAAATGCTATAATCGCTCAAAAAAGGCAAATTTTTGATAAGACTCGATAGGCGAATTTTAACCCATTTTGACTTCGTTCAGCCGTTTTTGATACTTCCTATTATTATTTTATCATACATTTTGGTTTCTGAGGCAAATTCTATCCTGGCTGGCAAGCAGCTTGTGTATTTCGGAGTCGGTCTAGCATTGTTTTTGTTTTTCTTTTTACTTCCCATTCGCAAGATCGCCTGGCTCATACCGCTATTTTACTGGATTTGTATCGTTTTGCTCATTAGCGTAGATTTGTTTGGCACGAGCAAACTGGGCGCGAAAAGATGGCTCGAGTTTCCTTTTATCCACTTTACGCTTCAGCCCTCAGAGATCATGAAACCCGCACTCCTGCTGATGTTAGGTTACCTCATCAAACAGCGCCCGCCCGAAGAAAACGGCTACGGCCTCAAGGACTTTTTACGTCTTAGCCTTTATATCCTTTTGCCTTTCGTGCTGATTTTAAAAGAGCCCGATCTGGGCACCGCGCTCATACTGCTCATCGTGGGCTACGCCGTGCTTTTTATCATCGGTGTAAATAAAAAAATTTGGGTCGTAATATTTGCGGGAGTTTTATTCTCGGCGCCCGTGATCTACGAAAATTTGCACGATTATCAAAAAAAGCGCATTACCGATTTTTTAAGCGAAGAGTCCAACTATCACGTGCGCCAAAGCATCATCGCTATCGGCAGCGGCGGACTAAAGGGCAAGCCAAAAGACGAGGCGACGCAAACGCACTTTAAATTTTTGCCGATTTCGACTAGCGATTTTATTTTTGCTTACACGATCGAGCGATACGGATTTTACGGAGGGCTTGCGCTACTTAGCTTTTACGGCGCGCTGATAGCTCATTTGCTCAGCTTAAACTACGGACTAAAGGATGATTATTTCACGCAAACGATGGCGTCTGGGATCGGGATACTTATCTTTATTTACGTGAGTATAAATATCATGATGACGATCGGCTTTGCGCCTGTGGTGGGCATTCCGCTACCTTTTTATAGTTACGGCGGCAGTAGCTTCGTTACTTTTATGTGCCTTTTTGGGATTTTGCAAAATTTGCTCGCGTTTAGGTTTGATCCGACGTATAGGCTGGTCAAATTTAAAATTTAAACATAAAAACTTTACTAAATATATACGTAAATTTTGATTGAAATAATTTTCAATCAAATCCCAAATAGAATTTGAAGTTTTTAAATATTAACCGCATTTGTTGTTAGGTCACTTTATTAACGACGTTTTTTGACAGCCTGCCCCGATCATACAAACGCATACATACAAAAGCTTTATATGCATCAAATAAACTTACAAAATAATAAGACGATGTACTTTAAAGTATTTGATAAAGATGAATTGAAGTGGTGGGTTCACCAGGACTCGAACCTGGGACCATCCGGTTATGAGCCGGATGCTCTAACCAACTGAGCTATGAACCCGCCAGCTGAAGTGAGGTTGTGATTATAGCAACGCAAAGCTTATTTACTGCTAAATTTTGATTTAAAAACGCAAAAATGTATAATACGCCAAATTTAATCCAAGGTAAAAGATGAACGAAAATTTAAACGATTTTATAGACGCGTTTTTACTAGACGGCGGCGAGCAGAGCGAAAAGGCGCTAATTTCGGCGCTAAAAAAGGCCGAGTTTTTCGCTCCAGTACTCATAAACCAAGCCTTAGCAAAGCCCGACGGTAGCGCAGTTTACGAAGAAGAGGGCTCAAATATCAAATTTGTCTTGCTTGAAGATGAAGAAAGCGGGCTTAGCTATTTCCCGGCGTTTTCTAGCAGGGCCGAGATGATGAGATGGCGAAACGACGCCGAGCAAGAGGCGATAAATCTGCGCCTAAAAGACTACGCCGCGATACTAGAAAGCGCCGAAGGCAAATATGCAGGTGTCGTGATAGACGCGTTTTCGCATAGTTTGATTTTGGATTTAGCAAAGCTCAAAGCGATCTGCGCGGAGTAAAATTTGGCCCAAATTCGGCGTCCGATGAGACAGTGGGTCCGCTCGGTAAATTTTAAGGACGGTACCGTCCGCAACCGCAAATTTGAGGGGAGAAAATGGATAAATTTAGAGAAAAATATATCGCGCTTCAAAAGGCGTTTTGGGACTTGGACGGCGATGCGGCAAGCATTTTGGCGCTATTTGAGTTCAAAGACGAGCTCGAAAAATGCGATGAAAAAGAGGCAAAGCTCGTGCTAGTTGACGTTTATGAGTTGCTGGGGCTCAAAAAGAGCGCTTGCGAGCTGTTAGCTAAAATTTGCGATCCGAAGGACAAAAAGCAGCTTAAAAAGCTCGGCTATCTAAAGCAGTATGCGCAAAACGGCGATGCGGGCGCGATAAAGCGCCCTAAAACCGCTAGCGAGGCGGCGCGCCAAAGTAGAAAACTAAAAAGCCTGCCTCATTTTCGCTACCATCCGGATCCCTTTAAAACAGGCGTGTTCAAGGACGATGCGAGCGTGGTTTGCGAGTGCTGTGAGCAAGCGACGGACGTGTATTATTGCGCTAGCGTTTACAGTGTGGAGGACGTGAACCACCTCTGTCCACACTGCATCGCTAGCGGAGCGGCAGTGGCGAAATTTGACGCCAGCTTCATCCAGGACGCAGATCCTCTGCCGCCTAGCACTTCGGACGCGCAGGCTAAAACCGAGGAGCTATTTAAAAGGACGCCTGGGTATTTTAGCTGGCAAGGGGAGCACTGGCTTGCTTGCTGCGACGATTACTGCGAGTTTTTGGGCGACGTAGGCACGAAGGAGCTGCAGGAGATGGGTATTACCGACGAAGTCTTTGAGGAGTACGCCCTGCGCGGCGAATTTGCGGTAGAGGACGTGCAGAGTTACCTCATCGCGGGCGGCGATATGGCGGGCTATCTGTTTCGTTGTACCCACTGCGGCAAGTATCAAATTTATGTCGATGCAAGCTAAATTTGAGGCTAAATTTGAAAAATTTTACTCGCCCAGACCCGCATCTTGAAAACGTAAATTTTTAGTTTTGTTAAAATTTGACGTTATTTTGCTTTTGTATTAATGGGTTTGAACTGCGCCATGCCTAGCGGTTGCAAACTCAGCAGTCTCTTCTTGCTTGCAAGCTGCTTTAAGCAGTAGCGAACGCAGTGAAGCTAAAGCAGAACTTCGCTTGGTTTTTAAATTTTGACCGAGTCAAATTTGCAGATTTAGCCCCGTTGCAATTTTAAAATATATAGCGCGGCGGCGGCGCACCAAACCAGTGTAATCAATATGCTTTTGCGTATTTGCACTATTTTATTAATTTCCTTATCGTATAGCTCTTGGCGAATCCATACGCTCCGCTACCTGAATCAAATTTAAAATCTTCATTAAGCGAGATGTCGTAAATAGCGCTCATCGCAGCTTTAAAATTTACATCATTCTCGACAAATAAAAAATACAAAAA
>NZ_CALINL010000166.1 GCF_938045225.1 uncultured Campylobacter sp. | reverse complement strand
ATTCGCAGAATTTATAGTAGCTAAAGCCCAAATTTAGCGCAAAAACAAGCGCGCACGCAAGGCAAAATACATAAACCTCGCGCGCGTTTTCAAAGATAGATTTACGCTGCGGCTTTTGCAAAATTTGGCTTTAGGCTTCGCATTTTAGGCGTTTTGGTTAAACTCCGCCACGTGCGCGGCGCCAAAACTTTTATCGACAAAGCGCGTAAATTCCTTCTGAAATATTACTTCTACCGTGCCGACCGGACCGTTTCGGTTCTTGCCCACGATGATTTCGGCGTCCTCTTCGATCTTATTAGGGACGAATTTACGCACGTACTCCTTGCCCTCGGCGTGCGCCTTTTTCTCGGCTTCTTTCTCCTCCTGCTCGCGGTAAACCTCGTCGCGGTAGACGAAAAGTATCATATCGGCGTCTTGCTCGATGGCGCCTGATTCGCGCAGGTCGCTTAGCATCGGGCGTTTGTTAGCGCGCGACTCCAGACTGCGGTTTAGCTGGCTAAGCGCGATGATAGGCATGTCTAGTTCGCGTGCTAGTAGCTTTAGTCCGCGCGAGATTTCGGCGATCTGCAGGTGGCGGTCGGAGAAATTTGACGTAGCCATCATGAGGCCGATATAGTCGATGACGCATAGAGTGATCTCTGGGTGGGCGGACTTGAGCTTGCGCATTTGCGTGCGGATCTGGTGGATGTTTACGTAGCCGCTATCATAGACGAAAAGCTTGCGGTTAGCCATATCTTCGCACGCATCGCTTAGACGCGACCACTCCTCGTCATCCATTTTAGCAGTCATTATGTTTTGCAGCGGGATCGAGGTTTTGGCGCTTAGCATACGCAGCATGATTTGCTCGGCAGGCATCTCAAGAGAGAAAAATACGACTCCGCCGCCGCGCATCAGCACGTGGTTCATCAAATTTAGACAGATCGTCGTTTTCCCCATACCCGGGCGCGCCGCGATGATGATGAGATCGCCGTGCTTAAAGCCCTTCGTCATCTCGTTTAGCTGGCGAAAGCCCGTGTCGATGCCCACGATATCCTTATCTTCGAGCAGTTTTTGCTTTTCTAGGTGCGCAATGACGTCTGCGATGATGACAGCAGCGTCCTTGATGGCGCCCGCACTCTGCCCGTCCACTAGCGAATAAAAACTCTGACTCAGCTCGTCCACCATATCGCGGCTAGGCTTATCCTCGCTCACTTTGCTAGGTATCTGGTGCGCGATTTTGACGAGGCTTCGCTTGATTGATTTTTCTTTGATTTCATTGGCGTACTTTTTGACGTCCAGGATCGAGTTCGTGCCGATGATCTCGCTCATCACGTTCTCGTCAAATTTACTTCCCAGCTTGGTTTTTAAAAATCCCGTTTCTACAGGCAAATTTTCATTTAGGCACTTTACCATCGCGTCGTAAACGTCGCCGTGAGCGCGCAGGTAAAAATCAAACGGACTTAGGATATCGAAAATCTCGCTTAGATTATCCGCGCTATAGATTATGGACGCGAGGATCGCGCGCTCCATATCTAGATCATAGAGATTGTGCATATCGATGTTTTCTTTTGCCATTTTTTATCCGTTTAAATTTTTTGTTTCGGCGCGTAATCTTCAAGATTAGCATCCGTGCGCTTTAAGGCTATTTGTAGTTTTGGAAAGGTTTTGTCGTTTGTGACGATCGCCTCACAGCCGCCCTCTAGCGCGCAAAAATACTGCAAAACATCCTCAAAGTCTATCTTGCGCCCAGATTTTAACTCGCTCTTTGCGTATTCGCACGCCAGCGATAGCCCATCATTAGATAGCGGTAGACATTTAAAATTTGACGTCCACGATAATGCGCTAAAAAAATCCAAAATAATTTCATCTGAAATTTTATAACATTTTTTTAGCACGTAAGCCACATCGCTTATACTACCGAATGAGTAACAAATAGTGTCACTAGCACTAAAATTTTCAAAAAGTTTAACGGCCGCCAAATTTAGAGCGCCTCTTTCTTCGACTAAAAAATCAATCAAAATATTGCTATCAAGGAAAATTTTAGCCATCTATGCCGTATCTTTTTTTCATATATTTTTTATCGGCGATTTTTAGCTCTTTTATATCGTCTAAATTTTGACCAGCCTTACCCTTTACTATGCCTGCAAATCGCATGATTTCAAGACTTGGCACGCTCTTTTTGCTTTTTAATTTATCGGCCGCAATTAGCTTTTTTACTTCGTTTGACAGCGTGGTAGCTATCGCGATTAGATCGCTTCTGTCGCTTGGTATTTCGATGTGAAATGTCGTAGTTTGCATGTTTTTCCTTTGATTTAGTGCGCCTGGCGAGACTTTATCTCGTCGTCGATCTCTAGTAAAAATCTATCGACTAGCTCGCTCTCGGGCAGCCTCGCGACCACCTCGCCTTTGCGCATTATCATGCCGTTTCCTTTGCCAAACGCTATCGCCACGTCAGCACCCTTCGCCTCGCCGATCGCGTTTACGACGCAGCCCATCACCGAGACGTTTAGCGGCTCTTTGATGTGCTTTGTTTTTTCCTCGACGAGCTTTACCGCAGCCATGAGATCAGCCTGCAAACGCCCGCAGGTCGGGCACGAGATGATATTTAGCCCCTCTTTTTGGCGGCCGCTATCTTTTAGGATCGCTTTTGCGACCTTGATCTCTTCTTCCAGCTCGCCCGTGATGCTAACTCGCATCGTGTCGCCGATGCCCTCCAGTAGCAGTCCGCCTAGCGCGATCGCAGACTTTATCGTCGCGTGAAAGCTAGTGCCGGCCTCCGTCACGCCCAGATGAAACGGATAATTTACCAGCGGCCGTAGTGCGCGGTATGCGGCCATCGTGCGCTCGACGTCGCTTGATTTTAGCGAGATTTTGATATCGGTAAAGTCAAAATCCTCGAGCAAATTTATGTTATAAAGCGCGCTTTGTACCATCGCTTCGATCGTGCGGCCGTATCTGTCCTCAAACTGCTTTTCGAGCGAACCTGAGTTTACGCCGATACGGATAGGCAGATTTCGCTGCTTGCACGCGTCCACGACGGCTTTGATGTTCTTTTTGGAGCCGATGTTTCCCGGATTTATGCGGATAGCGTCGACGAACTCGCTAACTATCACGGCGTAGTTGTGGTTAAAGTGGATATCAGCGACGACGGGCAACGGGCTAGCCTTCACGACCTCGCGCAATGCGGCGGTATCCTCTTTGTCAAACACTGCGCAGCGCACAATATCGCAGCCGGCAAAATAAAGCCGCTGTATCTGCTCTAGCGTGCCTTTTACGTCTTTTGTTTTACTAAACGTCATCGACTGCACCGAAATAGGCGCGTCTCCGCCTATTTTTACATCGCGGATTTTTATCTGTTTCGTGGGGTATCTTTGCAAATTTGGCCTTTAATTTTTGCGGGATTTTACTAAAAATTGGCTTGGGAAGAGATGAAAGCGGAGTAAAGCGGCGCAAAACCGCTTTGATTATTTTATTGGAGTTATTTTAGTATCTTTTCCCAAATGTATCTCTTCGCCTCCAACACATTTTGGATTTAATGTTTCTAGCGTTGCTAAAAATTCAGTTGTGTTTTTGTCGCCGATATCACCGTATTTTTGCTCAGCATAAAAATAAGGCGTTCCCTTATTTATACTATCTCTTGCGATACTATACCCGCCTATCTCTTTGGCGTTAAATTTTTCCAAATCAACCTTTACGTCCTTATCTACTATTAAAAAGCCTTTACCGCTTTTCTCTATTTCGCTTTTATCTGAAAACAAATCATATTTGTATTCATAGCTTACTCTTTTATATACCTTTACCTCGCCTTTAAAGTGCTTGATGCTACCCAAATCCGCCTTGCAGATTTCGCCTAGAGTCGTAGGCTCTCCGCAACCAATTAAGCTAAACGCGAGTGAGGCAGTAAAGCCTGCTAAAACAATCTTTGTTGTCATATTTTTCCCTTTAATAAAATTCAAAATTGAATTTTACAAAAAAAAAAAAAAAAAACGGAGCTTAAAATACCAAATCAATAACTTTATATAAAGTTTACATCACAGTATAGCATTAAAATATGCCATAGACTTTATTAATCAATCTTGGTGTTAAAGATGCATCTATTGGAGGTAAAATCCGCTTTTTATAAATACAGAATATCAAAACAAAATCTTTAAATAAATTTAAAAAGTAAAGTAGAATTATTGCCTGTGAATATTATTTTAAGTTTTTAACACAAAGAGATAAAATTAAATTTGAGCGCAAAACTCAAGCGGTGGTGTGGCAAAAGCAAGCCGGGTGATTTAAATTTTCGCAACGGAAGTTGCACATTGACAATAACCGAGCAAAAATTTAAACCAAGAACACATAATGAAGCGAGACAATACGCAAATATGAGGCGACGTATTTTTTGACGAGGGCGACTAAAATTCGGCGAAATTTCCAACGATGTATAAAGGAAAAAGAGGGGCCGCTAAGTGTTCAGATCAGGATAATCCCACGCATTATACTCATCGCTTAGATTATCATTCTCCGCACCCTTGCAGCACAGCCACTCTAGCCCGCCGCGCCTCTCCATCACGACCTCTTCATTAAGGCCTGCGCTCTTGGTGCCGTGCACGCGAGCATTGACGCATGCCCAGTGGTAGCGGTAGATGAGATCAAGCGCTTGCAAGATCTCATCCATACCGCGCATATTCACTCGTGCCGTAAAATCGCTACCAAAGGTATCCATCACTAATTCGCAGTCGCAGATGTCGCCAGGAAAGCTAAGCTCCTCCACAAGACCCATGCCCCACATCAACGCCCAAAGCGACTCGTATTTCCAGCCCATATTTACGGCCTCGTCGTAGCTCGCCTCGCCCTCTATGACGCGGCGTTCATTTGGCGTTAGTTTATTTATGCACTCAAATCGGTTAGTAAGAAAATTCTTTACGCCCCGCTTATCTTCATCCGTTAGCTCGCCGTTATCTCTGATCGTGCAAGCGCACATTATCGCGGCAAACGAGCAAATAGAGCGGGCGATAACCTCGTCCTTTTCGCGCGGCGTGACCTCGCCCGTCTCGTATCGTAGAGGCAAATGCTCTATAAAAGGCACGCCTTGCGATTTTAAGATTTCGATACTTATATCCTTGCGCTCCTGCGCGGTCTTGCCGATCTTTGAGGCGTTTGCGCTATTTTTGCCGCCTTTTTTGAAAAAATCGAAAAATGCCATATTTTCTCCTTTAAATTTAGGGTTGCATTTTACCCAATCTCCGCTTATAGCAGTATTTTACGCGGACATGGTTTGCTAAATTTAACGAGCACGCAAACGGATAAAATTGATTTGGCATAGATTGAAAAAGCAAAGTAAATTTCTAACGAAATAGTAAAAAGTAGAGATGAGAAAAACGGTCGCGAACGGAGAGATACCTAAATTTAGGCGTACCGCTCGCTAAAATATGCAAATTTTACTTAGCCGAGCAGCTTTTGCAGCACTCCAAAATCCTGCGAGCCGCATTTGAGGCTACGATTAGTCCCGCAGCAGACATTATTATATCTTTTAGTACCAGTCGTCCCGCACCCGATAGATACGGAAATCCGTGATTAGGGCTTTCGGTTATGCCAAGCGCCGGATTGCCTAGATTTGGCACCCAAGTCTCAGGCGTCGTTATCAAAAAGCTAAGCGTTACGATAGACATACCAAACGTCAGCAGCCCGCCGATAAGCCCTAGCTTAGGGAACCATATGCCAAGCAGCACGAGCGTGCCGATAGTGCAGATCATCGCGCCGATCAGGTACGAAACCGCGTAAGTACCGTTTTGTTTATGCCACTCGATGTTTTTAGGCACGACCAAGCCTTCCGGGTTTTTGTGTAGGTTATACTCGGCGACCATTTTGCCCTTGCCGTTATCTACGATATCTTTTTTGCTATACATATAGCTAAAAAACGGACTGTTGGTTACAAACGGCACAATACCGTCAGCCTCGTATTGCACGACTTTGAGTCCGCCTATCCACGCCATCACGATGAAAATCGCGACGCTAACGTAGTTTACGAAATATTTTTGCGAGCCTGCTAAGGCTTGTAAAAATTTTTGCATTAAGTTCCTTTAGGGTGATTTTTATAATTTTAATTAGACTGTATATTTAAGGCTAGATAAAATTATAACGGGATTATATATAAATCATATAAAATTCGGCTTAAAAAGATAAGCATTATCATAAATGGAAACTTTAATTACATTTTAGTTTTGATTTAAGTAAGATTTTAAATTCATAATATCTTTATCTGTAAATAGCCGCCAAAACACACTAAAGACTATTTAGTAGATTTGGCTGGTATATGTGAGCGGATTAATAGCAAAACTTACGTTAAATTTAAGACTTGATCTCTAGCTGCCAAAACCAAAACAAGCTCGTTTTAGCTGAAATTTTGACACCAAGCCGAATGTGAAATTTGATTTTACGAACCTTGCAAAACATTTAAGACGCTTTCTAGCCACCTAAATTAAACATCGAAAATCAAACGAAAAGAAATCAAATTTACGAGAAATTTATCGGATCCATATCGACGTCAAAGCCGTGCGAGGCGCAGATACGAGCGGCTTTTATAAGCGGAGCGTGAGAGGCACAACGCAGTAAAATCTCAAAACGGTATTTACCGCCGAGAATTTCGATCGCACACTTGCCGTGCCCGACTATCTCGAGCGAGGTTTCGGCGGCGCGCAAATTTTCAAGCTCCGCTACGCAAATTTCAAGCCTTTGCTTTGCCGCTTGCTCGCTTTTGTCGCTAACGATAACTCGTAAAAGCCTAGCAAACGGCGGATAAATCGGCTCACGCGCCGCAATCTCCTCAGCCAAAAACGCATCGTAGTCCGCGATAAAATCTTCAAAAAAATCACGCTGCCTGCTCTGCACGACCACGCGCCCCTCGCCCGAGCGCCCTGCCCTGCCAGCCACTTGCATCGCCAGCGCCAACGTCCGTTCTCGAGCGCGAAAATCAGGGAAATTTAGCAATTCATCAACGCCCATGATGACCGCAAGATCCACGTTGTGGTAGTCGTGCCCCTTGCTTAGCATTTGCGTACCGACGAGCGCGTCTATCTCGCCCGCGTTAAAGGCCTTTAGCGTCTTTTCAAGCTTGTTTTGCGTCGTGATCTCGTCGCGGTCGAATTTCTCGATCCTAGCTGCTGGAAACGCCGAGCGCAGGGCGTCCGTCAGCTCGTCGGTGCCGATTTTTTTTGCCTCGATCATCTCGCTACCGCACTTATCGCACGAGCACGTCGCAGCCGTCGTAAAGCCGCAATACTGGCACTTTAGCAGATTTCGCTTTTTATAAAAGCTCATCCCGACGCTACAAAACGGGCACTTTATCGTGCTGCCGCACTCACGGCACGACAGATAACGGAAGTTTGCGCGCGTCGGTAAAAATATGACCGCCTGCTTGCCGCCCGCAAAACTAGCCGTAAGCTCGCCCAGGATCACATCGCTTAGCCCCGTCTCGCTCTCGTCGTAGATAATTTTTTTCTCGCTTTTAAAAAACGTTCCTCTGAGCCTAAAATGCGGCTGTTTTTTAAAGCTCACGACGCTAGGAGTCGCGGAGCCGAGTACGACTTTGACGTCAAATTTGCTCGCTAAAAATAGCGCGAGGTCGCGGGCGTTATAGTGCGGATTTTGCGCAGATTTATAGCTGTCGTCGTGCTCCTCGTCGACGATGATGAGCCCGAGACGAGGCAGGGGGAGGAAGATCGCGCTACGTGTGCCGAGGACGACGGCGGGCTCCTCTAGGGAGGTCAGGCGCTGGTAGGTCTCTACGCGCAGCGCCTCGGAGAGGAGGCTATGGTAGGGGTAGTAGGCGTCGGGGAGGAGGCGCTCCAGGCGGCAGAGGACTCCTCGACCGTGACATCCCCGGCGCCGACGCTCACGTCGACGTCGATCCAGGTGGAGGCCGGGTCGACGATCGTCACGCCGGCGCGCATGTGGGCCTCGCAGATGCGGCGGTTCATCTCGGCGCCGAGTTCGGCCAGCTGGACGCGGTCGTTCGCGCCCGCGCTCTGCCAGTGGTCGGTGAGCTCGAGGGCGCCCGCGGTGCGCCCGGCAGGGGCCGCTGCCGCGAGGACGTCGGTCAGGTAGACCTCGCCCTGATCATTGTCG
>NZ_CALINL010000165.1 GCF_938045225.1 uncultured Campylobacter sp. | reverse complement strand
CGTAGCACTGAGCTAAAAGCGAGATGGACTTGATGTCGCGGCGCTTCCATCGGATATCCTCGACACTAACGACCTCGATGCCAGTCGCCGCGTCAGGGTTTGCGACGATATCTTTTTCGTAGCAAAATACGAAACAAGTCGGCTTTAAGCCTTTTATAAATTTAAAATCCCTATCGGCGACGCCGCGAGTGATCTGCATGTAAACGCCACCTTCTTTTAGGTTGTTCCGCCAAACGACTTCCTCTAAAACACCCTGAAAATCGCTCTTTGAAAGCGGCAAGCTTAGCTCGATCGCAGCTAGGCTTCTCTCAAATCTTTCCCAAAAATCCTCTCTATCCACGAGTCGTCCGTTTAGCACCGGCACCACCTCGTATATGCCGTCGCCAAAAATAAATCCGCGGTCAAATGCGCTAACCTTAGCCGCCGCCGCGTCTATAAACTCGCCGTTTAGATATACTATTCCGTTCATTTTTTCTCCTTAAAATTTAAGTAATTTTAGCTCAAATACTCTTAAAAAAGTGTTGCCTTAAGTCCAAATTTTAGCTTGGATTACGAAGTTTTTGATATAATTGGGGCTAAATTTAAGGATAATCAAAAAGATGAAAAATACCACTCTAAAAAATTTGATCCTAGAAAATATCTTCGTTATCTCGAAGCAACCCGTGCTGTTTCGCGATCTGCTCGAAGCAAACTGCCTTTTTAACGAAGGCATGTTAGTAGATCCAGCCAAGCTAAATTTTAAATTTCGCTACGCAAGAACTTACCTTGTTTACGGGCTTTTATGCTTTGCCATTTTTTTTGTTTTGCTCATTTTGACGCACCGTCTTTTTACCAAGCTTGACTTTCACCTCTCGATCGTTAGCGCGGTGGTGGGCACTTCGGCCGTTTTTATCGGCTTTGATATGTTTAAAATTTGGGCGAGAAAAGCTGTGAGCAAAGAGCTCATAAAAAAGGCTTGGAGCGTGCATTTTCCGTATTTTAGCTACGAAAAATACTCCACGAAAGTCGAGATGATCTACAACGAAGCATTAAAAAACGAAATCCCGCGCAAGGACCTGGAGCAATACGTCCTAGAGCGCCTAGTCGCGCAGTCTGAGGCTGGAATTTAGCTATTGTAGGATGAGCGGGTCTAAAATTTGATTTTTATACTTCATTCTTTCAAGCTTTAGACGAAGCTCTCTATTTTCTTCTAACAAGACGTCGCGTTTGCCGCTTAGATCG
Source organism: uncultured Campylobacter sp. (assembly GCF_938045225.1). Lineage (GTDB taxonomy): Bacteria > Campylobacterota > Campylobacteria > Campylobacterales > Campylobacteraceae > Campylobacter_A. Next base: position 2,724 of record NZ_CALINL010000165.1, on the reverse strand, counting down.
CCGATTTCGCGACTGATGTAATAAATTTGATTCGTGATGTAAATTTTAGGTAAAAACAAAGCAAGCGCAATAAAAAGCCCAAGATACGCCGTCGCTAGCGTTTTGTAGTCTAAATTTCGTTCCTTTTTTTGCTCGCCGCCGCTAAACTCTAAAACCTCGTTTTTATCTTGCATTTTTACCTCTTGAAATTTTAAAAATCCTCATTTTCGCGCAGCTTGAGCGCGGATTTGCCTTGATCTCGGCAACGCTTGGCGTTATCGCTTTTTTACTGACTATTTTACCCAGCGCGTTATCCCCTCCGCACGTACATCTAATAGCCTGCGGCGGACAAATGCAGCTTTGCGCCCACTGCCTAAATTTGTTTTTTACGATGCGATCTTCTAGCGAATGAAAGCTGATTATCGCCACGACGCACTCGTCGATCTGCGAATCCTCGATGCTTTGGAGCAAATTTTGCAGCTCTCCAAGCTCGTTGTTTACCTCTATTCTTATCGCCTGAAAAGCTAACGTCGCCGCGCTAACGCTGCGTCCGTTTACGCCCTTTAGCCCGATTATTTGCGCGAGGCGTTCGGCGCTTTTTATCTCGCCGTTTTGCCTTGCTTCTACTATTTTAGCGGCAAATTTAGCCGGATTTGGTAGCTCGCCGTAGTCCTCAAATATACGCTCCAGCTCTTTTGCGCTGTAAGAATTTACTACGTCGTAAGCTGAAAATTTAGCCTGCGCGTCCATCCGCATATCTAAATTTTCGCTTTTTAAGCCAAATCCTCGCTCGTTTTTATCCAGCTGTAACGACGAAACGCCGATGTCGGCTAGGATACCGCGAATTTGACCTTGCTCTACTTTGCCCAAAATTTCTGAAAATTTACTCTTAAAAATTTGCGCTCTTTGACCGAATTCTTTCAGTCTTTCGGAGCTAAATTTGATCGCTTCTTCGTCTTGATCGCAGGCTATTAAATTTATGTTTTGATTTTGCTCTAAAATAGCGCTAGAATGCCCGCCGTATCCTAGCGTACAATCAACAATCGCGCCGCTTTTTATATCCGCAAAAGCTCGTAAAACTTCATCAAGTAGCACGGGAACGTGTGGGGAGTTCAAATTTAGCCTTTATTTTTTGTGTATAATAACAAAAAAAGTTTATAAAAGGTTAAAATGGACTTAAAATACTGTGCAAGCGAGATCAGCAACATCGCTCTTTCGATGTTTAGAAAAAATTTTTTCGGCGTCTTTCACGGCTCTATTTCGGCTAGAATTCAGCACGACTCTTTTTTGATAAATAAAAGAACGACGATTTTCGACAACCTCAAAGAAGAAGATCTCATAATGCTAAACTCAAAAAGGGATTACCGCTGGAACGATGCGAGCATAGACGCGGACATCCACCTAAATATATACAAAAATATAAATGAAGCCAAATATATCTGCTATGCTATGCCGCCCTACCTAACGGCTTATACTTTGGGACATTCTTTTATTCGCCCGAGGGATTATTTCGGCTATATCAAACATCACGAGATCCCGATTTATGATCCAAAGCAGTTTGACGACTGGTACGAGCGTGCGGATACGGAAATTTATCGCTATATGTTAGAGAATAAAACTAACATAATGGTCATCAAAGGATACGGCGTATACGTGCATAGCAGGACCCCGTATCAGCTCGCAAAAGACGTCGCAATCCTTGAAAATACGTGCAAATTGCTAAGCGTAGCTCGCCTTTACGAGTCGGAGCGTAGCTAACGTTTTAAAAATGTTAGTAGTTTTTTAAATTTTATCGATAAAAAGCACGTTTTTAAGGTGATATTTACGATATTTCAGTAAAATAATGCATAAAATTTTTATAAATTTGAAGGAACTAGATGATAACTTGGATGCAAAAGCATAGAAAATACCTCGTCGTGACGATTTGGATAAGCACGATAGCCTTTGTCGGAGCAGGCTTCGTTGGATGGGGTGCATACGATCTAAATGCGAGCAGAGCTAGCTCAGTAGCCAAGGTCGGACATAGAAATATAAGTATCCAAGAGTTTCAAAACAAATACGGACAACTTCATACGTACTATAGCCAACTTTTTGACGGACAACTAAGCGACGAACAAGCAAAAGAACTAGGTATAGAAAATTTGGCCTTAGAGGCATTAGTGAACGAAACTATGCTTTTAAATTTTGCCGACGACTTAGGCCTTGGCGTAAATGACGAAGATATAGTAAAATACATCATCGCCGATCAAAATTTCCACTCAAACGGCAAATTTGACAAAGAGCTTTACAAAAATACCTTAAAAAGAGCTAGAACCACCGAAAGCGAATATGAAGAAAGCCTAAAGAACGTAATACTTTTAGATAAGCTAAGACATGCTCTAAATTTGCCTGCAAATGCCCAAGATATAGATATGTTAGCGGCTAGCTTTTTAATGCAAGACAAAATCTCCATAAAGGTCTTAGAGGCTAGCGCAGACGAAATAAAAATAGATGAAGATGCAGTCAAAAAACTCTGGGAAGAACACAAGAACGAATACAAAACCATGACCGAATTTAAGCTTGATACCAAATTTATCCCAGCTATAGCAAACGATGCAAATATTAATGAACTCACAGAATTTTACAACGAAAACAAAAACGAATACAAAGGTAGCGATGACAAAATAAAAGATTTTGAGACAGTAAAAGACGAGGTCATAAAAGACTACAATCTAAAGCAAACAAAAAAAATTGCACTCGAAGAGT
>NZ_CALINL010000164.1 GCF_938045225.1 uncultured Campylobacter sp. | reverse complement strand
CGGTAGCGAGACATGCGGGCAGTCTGCGAGCTCTTTGTCGTAGATGGCGGCGATCTGTCTGCGTCGCGCGATAAATTTATCCGTTTTTTCAAACTGAGCCACAGCATACGCAGCGCAAAGCCCGGTGAGGTCATACTTCACGCCGATGTCGACGACGTCGTAGACGTAGCCTAGATTGCCGTCTTTGTCTATGCCGCCTTTTATGATCGCGTGGTTTCGCAGCAATCTAGCGCGCTCGGCGACCGCGTCGTCGTCGGTTAGCATAAAGCCGGCCGTTGCGATCGGGTTAGTTAGCTGCGAATGCACGTTAAAGCAAGAGATGAGCGAGCGGCTATCGGAGCCGATTTTAACTCCGTTATAGGTTAGGCCGACGGACTTGCCAGCGTCATCGAGCACCTTTACGTCGTACTCCTGCGCGATAGCGTAGATCTCGTCCATATCAGACGCCTGTCCCGCGACGTGGTTTACGAATATACCTTTTAGTTTTTTGTGATTGTGCACTTTTAGCGTATTTCGCAGTGACTCGGCGTTCATGTTAAAGTCGTCTTCGTTGATGTCGACGAATATCGGCTCGGCGTCAAAGTGTCTAATCGCCTGCGCCACGCTCGGAGTGGAGTTTACCGAGCAGATAATCTTGTCGCCGCGTTTTAGATCCATCGAGCAAAGCGCCAAATGGTGGGCGGCGCTGTTGTTATTTGTAGTGACGGCATGCTTTACGCCAAAATACTCCCTAAGCTCGGACTCCAGCCTATCCACGATCTCCGAACCGTGGTCTTTTAAGGCTTCTTTGATGAGCGCGGTTTCGGCCTCGTCGATGGTCGGTCGATAAAACGCTATCTCTTCCATTGTGCCTCCTTGTTTTTTATTTTTATCTTACCTTGAATTACGTTTCTTTTTTAAATTTACTTTTGCGCCGATATTCGGACGGCTTTTATTTATTTTTAGCCGAGCCTTCCTCTGCTACTTTTAGCAAACTTATTGCGACTCTACCGTCAAATTTCACCGTTTTTGACTTTCAAAACCTCAGCCAAATTTATCGCCGTAGCCGTAAATTTAGCTCAAATTTTACTCGCCGTTCACGCTAGCAATCGGCGGCAGCGAGAGTTTAAATTTATTTGCTCTCATCCTTGAAAACACCGTCGCGACCAGCTTTGGATCAAATTCTCGCGCTAATTCGGCCTCGCTTTTACTCTGCGCCAGACGCA
>NZ_CALINL010000163.1 GCF_938045225.1 uncultured Campylobacter sp. | reverse complement strand
CAACTCCGCCGACTAGCATCGTAAAATACGAGGCTTCAGGCTCTCTAGACTTTGCAAACAACCTATCTAGAGCCCTAGACGTCGCAACGGCTGCAAGCAACAAACTAGCTTACTTTACCTACACCGATCCTGATAGCAATGCGACGGACACCTATCTAGTAAGATCGGACACTACTGTTTCCGGCGGCACAGTATCTAACGCCGGCCTAACCGCTAACGACTATGTAGTAAAACTAACCGGTATAGTAGACCTAGCCAATGCTACGCTTGCCGATGCGGGTACAAACCTACAGCTAACCCTCTAATCTCCGCGATAAACCCCGACTTTTCGGGGTTTATCCTTTTTAAACTCTCAAATTTCTCCCTCTTTCAAATTTTGCCGAACGACTCAAATTTAACGATGGACCAAATTTGCGCTCAAATTTAATCCGCCGCACGTAAATTTGACGGCAAAAATCTAAATTTCGCCGCATCAAATTTAAAATAATCAAATTTGCACCAGCCGTAAAGCCCTAAAATTCGTCCTTCTCAATCAAATTTGAAAAAAATAAAAAAATTTTACCTCTACCCCTAAAGTTTTTTTGATTTCGTCCGATATAGTTTTTGAACGACAAGAAGTCGTAATTAAACTTTAAAAGGATTTACAATGAGTTTTCGTATTAACACGAACATCAACGCTCTAAACACACACGCAAACGCAGTCGGTAACAACCGCAACCTTTCTCTTTCTTTGGGTAAACTTAGCTCAGGTTTGAGAATCCAAACTGCAGCAGATGACGCTTCCGGTCTTGCTATCGCTGATAGCCTTCGCTCTCAAGCTAGCGCGCTTGGTCAAGCTATCGCAAACGGTAACGACGCTATCGGTATCATCCAAGTAGCGGATAAGGCTATGGACGAGCAGCTAAAAATCCTTGATACTATCAAAGTAAAAGCTACTCAATCAGCTCAAGACGGTCAAACAAGCGATTCTCGTCAAGCGCTACAAGCCGACATCGTTCGCCTAATGGAAGAGCTAGACAATATCGGCAATACGACGTCTTTCAACGGTCAGCAGCTACTAAACGGAACATTCTCTAACAAAGAGTTCCAAATCGGCGCTTACTCAAACCAAACAGTTAAAGCATCTATCGGCGCTACTACGTCAGATAAGATCGGTCTAACAAGATTTGAGAGCTCTAAGCTATTGACATTTGCAGGCGTAGTTAGCCTTACTTTCCTAAACGTAGACGGTATAAACAACGTAAAAGTAGCTGCGGCTACAATCTCAACCGGTCTAGGTAAAGGCGTAGGCGCTCTAGCTGAAAATATCAACAAGCTATCCGATAAAACCGGCGTTAGAGCTACCTTTGATACTACATGGGTATCTAGTAAAGCTATCAGCGGCGGTCAGATCCTAAGCCTTGTCATCAACGGCGTAAAAATCGGCGACCTAGAGGTAAAAGAAGGCGATAAAAACGGCGCTTTGGTAAATGCTATCAACAAAGTTAAAGACCAAACGGGCGTAGAAGCATCTGTAAACACCGAAGGTAGAATGGTACTAACTAGCCGCGACGGTAGAGCTATAAAAATCTCAGGCGACAAAGTAAGTGCCGGTCTAGGCGGAAAAAGAGGAACATCTATGTTCGTAGGACGCCTAAACCTAGTTCGCCTAGATGGTCGCGATATCAAGGTTAAGTCAACAAATGCTGGCGGCAAATTCTCCGTAGCGTTTAGCAAAACAGCTAACAGCCAGGGCGGTAACCAGCAGTCAGTGGCTCTAAGAGATATCAAGGGTCAACTAGATCCGGATCTAGCCGCTGCTATGGGCTTCCAAAGAATGAGTAAAGGCGTAATGACTTCTGCTCAATCAGCAGGCGTTATGACTCTACGCGGTGCGATGGCTGTTATGAATATCGCTGAGTCAGCTCAAAAAACTCTTGACCAGATCCGCTCAGACCTAGGTTCTGTTCAAAATCAGCTTGTCGCAACCGTAAACAACATCACAGTTACTCAAGTAAACGTAAAATCAGCTGAATCTCAAATCAGAGACGTTGATTTCGCTGCCGAGTCAGCAAACTTCTCTAAGTTTAACATCCTTGCTCAGTCAGGAAGTTATGCTATGAGCCAAGCTAACTCTGTTCAGCAAAATGTCTTGAGACTACTTCAGTAGTTAATAGCATTTCTACACGCTAAGCGGATCTTACTCCGCTTAGACGAAAGACGCTTTAAGGCCGCTTCGGCGGTCTTAAATTTCAAAAATCCAAACACCAATAGTTAAGACATCTCCAAAAATAATAGTTATTATAGACGCTAAATTCGGCGTCTATATCTTTAGAAGTGAATTTTAAAGTCGAGTTTTACCCGCTCGACTTTTTGCTCCAAATTTTATCCCACTTTTCCAAGTCAAATTTAAATTCAAACGATAAATTAATGCCATTAGTTTAAATTTTTTGCTACAATTACCGCAAAAAATTAAAAAGGCTATATTAATGAAAAGCTTAATCATCGTGGAGTCCCCCGCGAAAGCCAAAACGATAAAAAATTTCCTCGGAAGCGACTACGATGTCATCGCATCAAAAGGCCATATCAGGGATCTGCCAAAGACGGCATTCGGTATCAAGATCGAGGGCGAAAAATTTACTCCCGAATACAAAATAAGCGCCGATCACTCCGCAATAGTAAAAGAGATCAAAGAGCTCGCCAAAAACGCCGACCAAATCTACCTCGCAACCGATGAGGACCGCGAAGGAGAAGCCATCGCCTATCACATCGCCTCAGCCATCGGCAAAAAGCCCGAAAGCCTGCCTCGTATCGTGTTTCACGAGATAACCAAAAGCGCCATCGAATCCGCTTTAAAAAACCCGCGCACGATAAATATGGATAGCGTAAACGCACAGCAAGCCCGCCGCCTGTTAGACCGAATCGTTGGCTACAAGCTCTCGCCGCTATTAAATTTAAAAATCCAAAAAGGACTAAGCGCGGGACGCGTACAAAGCGCGGCTCTAAAAATCATCGTAGACCGCGAGCGCGAGATTCGCGACTTTAAACCGATCGAATACCACAGCATCGACGCGGTTTTCAAAAAAGACCTTGACGCCGAGCTAGTTAAATTTGAAGCGCAAAAGATAGAAAAGCTAACTATAACAAACGGCGATAGAGCCAAATTTATCGTGGAAAATCTAAAAAGCGATAAATTTAGCGTCCGCGAGATCGAGGCCAAAGAGCGCAAAACAGAGCCCGCGCCGCCTTTTATGACCTCGACGCTGCAACAAAGTGCCTCAAACCGCCTAGGCTTTAGCCCGAAAAAAACGATGATGATCGCGCAAAATTTATACGAGGGCGTGCAGACGCATCAGGGCTTCATGGGCGCGATAACCTACATGAGAACGGACAGCCTAAATCTCGCCAAAGAAGCCGTCGCAGCCGCGCGCGAGATGATCGATAAAGAGTATGGCGAACGCTACCTGCCGGCCAAGGCCAAATTTTATGCTACCAAAAGCAAAGGCGCGCAAGAAGCCCACGAGGCGATCCGCCCGACAAATCTTAGCTTCACGCCCGCTATCGCCGCGCAGTATCTCGAAAAAGACGCGCTACGCCTCTACACGCTCATCTACAACCGCTTTTTAGCCTGCCAGATGAGCGCTAGCATTAGCCAGACGCAAAACGTATTCGTCGCGGGAGCAAAAGGCGAGTTTAAAATAAGCGGCCGCAAGGTGCTGTTTGACGGATTTTACCGCGTTTACGGCGATATGGATAAGGATAAAATTTTGCCCGACTTAAAAATCGGCGACGAGATGAGCCTGCAAAGCATCAAAAGCTCGCAGCACTTCACCGAACCGCCGTCTCGCTACTCGGAGGCCGGGCTCGTTAAAAAGCTAGAAAGCCTGGGCATCGGACGTCCTAGCACCTACGCGCCGACTATCTCGCTACTGACCTCTCGCGACTACGTCAAAGTCGAGAAAAAGCAGCTCGTGCCAAACGAGATCGCCTTTACGATGATGGGCGTTTTGGAGGAGCATTTTAGCGACATCGTAGATAGCGAATTTACCTCAAATATGGAAGAAAAGCTCGACCATGTCGCCGAAGACAAGGCCGACTGGCAAAAGCTTTTGAGCGATTTTTATCATCCGTTTATGGATAAAATCTCAGCCGGCAAAACGGGCATAAAAAGCCAAAAGGTCGCCACTCCGATCGGCGAAAAATGCCCCGAGTGCGGTGGCGAACTGCTACTGCGAAAAGGGCGCTACGGCGAGTTTATCGCGTGCGGAAATTTCCCTAAATGCAAATACTCGCGCAATATCGCCAAGGCAGAACAAGGTGCGCAAGAAGGCGAAGCTGCGGCAAAACCGAAGAAAGAACTCAAAAAGATCGACGTGCCATGTCCAAAATGCGGCGGCGACATCGTCGAGCGCATCAGCCGCAGGGGTAAATTTTACGGCTGCGCAAACTATCCAAAATGCGACTTCGTCTCAAACTATGAGCCAGTCGCCGAAAAATGCGACGAATGCGGCGGCGATATGATCAAAAAAGAGCTCAAAAAGGGGACGTTTCACGAGTGCACGAAGTGCAAGAAAAAGGTGCAAATCGCGGAGCAATAACGGCGGCTTTTCTTTTTGGTTTATACTTCGTTAGAAATTTCGCCGAAGCTCGGTTACATACTACTTGTATGCGCCCTCGCTCGGCTCATTTCCGCCTCGTCTAAACACAAAAATACGTCGCCTTATAGATTGCAACTCAGAAATTTTAAATTTAAACATAAAAAAGATAAGGCAAAGTATTTTGAGATGATTTTTGGGGTTGCGCAGGTAAAATTTAGCGTAGGCTGGACAAGTAGTCCGCCGAGCTAAATTTTAGCAAGCTCCGCAAAAAGCACTCAAAAGACAAGCCGCTAAAAAAGGAATAATCTAATGAAAACTATTATGTTGTGTGCCATTTGTTCGGTGAGTTCTGGCAACTGCTCCGAGGACTGCGGCTACTGTACGCAAAGTGCGGGCATAAATGCCAGCATCGAAAAATACAAAATGAAAAGCGTCGAGCAAGTCGTCGCCGAGGCTAAGATCGCGGCGGCCAACCATGCGCTGGGCTTTTGCCTAGTCACCAGCGGCGCAAGACTCACGGACAAAAAGACCGAGGAGATCGCCCGCCTCGCGCGCGCCGTAAACAAAGAAGTCCCAAGCCTCATGCTGATCGCTTGCAACGGCATGGCGACGCTACCGCAGCTAAAAGAGCTAAAAAGCGCGGGCGTGTTTAGCTACAACCACAACCTCGAGACCTCGCGCGAGTTTTTCCCGCAAATTTGCTCGACGCATAGCTGGGACGAGCGCTGGCAGACCAACATCGACGCCAAAGAAGCGGGGCTAATGCTCTGCACCGGCGGCATTTACGGGCTTGGCGAGAGCGAGGCCGACCGCGCGAGCCTGCAAGCTAGCCTTGCAAAGCTTGATCCGTTTTCTAGCCCGATAAATTTCTTTATCCCAAACGATGCGCTACGCGTCAAACGGCCGCCTATGACAGCGGACGAGGCGCTAAAAATCATCGACGACACTGTCCGCGCACTACCTAACGCTCGCGTTATGATCGCAGGCGGTCGCGAGAAAATTTTAGGCGAACGCCAATACGAAATCTTTGATCACGGCGTCTCCGCCGTCGTCATCGGCGATTACCTCACGACCAAGGGCGAGGTCGCCAGCCGCGATATCGCCGAGTTTAAGGCGCGCGGATTTAACTTCGCGACGCTTTGTCACTGATGCAAAATTTACTCTTAATCGGGTGCGGCGGATTTTTGGGGTCGGTTTGTAGAGCTGTTTTGGGCGGCGCGGTCGCTAAATTTTGTCCTAATTTTCCGCTTGCTACTCTTTGCGTCAATGCTCTCGGTAGCTTTTTGATCGGCATACTACTCTCGTTAAATTTGAGCGAAAATTTAAGGCTATTTCTAGTCGTCGGCGCACTCGGCGGTTTTACGACGTTTTCAACGTTTAGCTATGAGACGATACGCCTATTTAGCTCGGGGCAAAATTTAGCCGCATTTTTAAACGTGTTTTTTAGCGTTTTCGTTTGCCTCGGGTTTTGTTATCTAGGCACCGTTATTCGCTGAAAATCTAAATTTTACGCACCGAGACCCGCACTTTTAAGATACTAAATTTGGTTTGGTTAAATTTAAGATTCTCCAAATTTTTTAGTTTTTCTTTTTCTTGGGTGGCGGAAGGGGTTTCTACTTACGGTCTGCTTGCAGCTACGAGCGAAGCGAAGTAGAGCGTCGCCTTCCTTTGCGTCGTGCTACGCACTCGCAACTGCCGAAGGCAGACCCTCTCCCAAACCCTCTCCAGCCCCACTGCACGTTAGAAGTTGCTGCACTGCGTGCAGGCCTAAATTTG
>NZ_CALINL010000162.1 GCF_938045225.1 uncultured Campylobacter sp. | reverse complement strand
TATAAAAGTCTATGAAATAGAGCGCGAAAAACTACTATCGGGGCTTGAGACGGATGCGAATATCATCTGGCTACAACACCATTTTACATTTTTCGAGATAGATGAAAAGCTAAAATCAGACGTCCTCGCTCTAAAATCTCAGGGGAAAATTTGCTTTATCACGCTTCACAGCACGAAGCAAATCCTAAACTATCCACGCCAAACTCAACAAAACTGGCACGACACGCTTTACGAATTCGACCGAGTATTCGTCCATAGTATCGACGATCTAAATACACTTAGACTGCTTGGACTTATCGATAATGTCACGCTAGTGCCGCACGGAACGCAAAATTTAGCGCCCGAGCAAAACAAACGCAAGGAAATGGACGGCAAATTTAGGATAGGATTTTTCGGACTGCTATTTGCGCATAAAAACCTACCTGTGCTACTAGAAGCTTTTGCGAAATTCAGTCAAAATATAGACGCAAAACTAGTCATAATCAGTCCGGTCGCAAGCGCGGACGGCGAGGCGGAACTGCAAAGATGCCGCAAGATTTGCGAAAAGCTAAATTTGAGCGAAAAAATAGAGTGGCATACGAGTTTTTTACCGATAGAAACTGTAAACGAAAAACTAAGTTGTTGCGATGCGATCGTATTGCCGTACGGACAGACCGACGAGGGTAGTAGCGCAGCAGCCAGAGTCTCTCTAAGTCTTTGTAAAAACGTTATAGTTACGCCGTCAAGAATCTTTAGCGAGATGCAAAATATCACGATAGCGGCGGACGGTTTTAGCGACGAGGATATCCTAGAACAACTCGAAAAAGTAAAAAATAATGAAATAGATGGTAAAATTTATGATAAGCGCATAAAATGGCTAGAAGAAAACAGCTGGCAAAATATCGCCGGTCTTTATTTAAGAATCTTTAAAGCCATAAATACTGATCATAATTTTATGCGACATTTAAAAAACGGAGAAGAATAATGAAAAAAGCTATAATCACGGGCGTCGGAGGCCAAGACGGCGCGTATCTGGCTAGATATCTGATCGATCTGGGATATGAGATCTATGGCGGTTACAGACGAGCGGTGAGCCCGAATTTTTGGAGATTAAACGAGCTAGGTCTTTTAAACGAGCCGAATTTTCATCTAGTCGAGTTTGAGCTAACCGACCCGTTTAATATCCTAAGCGTCGTCAATAAAATAAGACCCGAGGAAATCTACAACCTAGCCGCCCAAAGTTTTGTAGGCGTTAGTTTTAAAGAGCCTTTTCACACTGCAAACGCTACGGGTATCGGCACGCTAAATATACTAGAAGCAATCAAAACGGTAGATAAAAGTATCAAATTTTACCAAGCTAGCACATCAGAGATGTTCGGCAAAGTCCAAGCCGTCCCGCAAAGCGAAACGACGCCGTTTTATCCGCGTTCGCCTTACGGAGTGGCAAAGCTTTATGCACACTTTATCACAGTAAACTATCAAGAAAGCTACGATATTTTCGCCTCAAGCGGCATTTTATTTAACCACGAAAGTCCGCTAAGAGGACTTGAGTTCGTCACGAGAAAAATCACGAATACGGCCGCAAAAATCGCTCTGAAAAAGGCTAAAACTTTAGAACTAGGCAACCTAGACGCAAAGCGCGACTGGGGCTACGCCAAAGAATACGTCGAAGGTATGCACGCGATGCTACAAGCGCCAACTCCGGATACATTTGTGCTCGCTACCGGCGTAACGACCACTGTCAGGGATTTTGTAAAGCTTAGCTTTGAAGCACTAGATATCGGGATAAAATTCGAGGGCGAAGGCATAAACGAAGTCGGGCTAAACGACAAAGGCGACGTAATCGTAAAGATAAACCCTGCATTTTTTAGACCGGCAGAGGTCGATCTACTAATAGGCGACGCATCAAAAGCCAAACAAAAGCTCGGTTGGAACGCAAAGACCGATCTAAAGGGACTTTGCGATATGATGATAAAAGCCGATCTAAGGCGTATCGAGGCAGGATTTGAGTTCTAAGCGCGTTTTTATTACGGGGATCGAGGGTTTTACGGGTCGCTATTTGGAGCGATACCTTTGCACGCTAGGCTACGAGGTCTCAGGCGGCGCCCTGAGCCCTAGCGCGCCTAATCATGTACGCCTTGATCTGCTTGACAAAGATAGCATAAAAGCTGCCTTTAGCGCCAAATTCGACTACATTATTCACCTAGCCGCAGTTTCGTTTACCATGGCCGATCCCGCCGAGATAAAAAACTCAAACGAAATCGGTACGCTAAATTTGTTAGAAGCTCTAAGCACCGTTAAATTTGAAAAGGCGATCTTTGCAAGCTCAGCTAGCGTCTACGGCGGAGGAGATATACCCATGTGCGAAAACTCTCCGCTAAATCCGCAAAGCGTCTATGCCGAAAGTAAAATTTATATGGAAGAGCAAATCATCAAAAGCGGACTTCCTTTTATCATCGCGCGTCCTTTTAACTATACGGGCGCGGGACAAAGCGAAAATTTCCTCATTCCAAAAATCGTGCGACATTTTAAGGACAAAGCTTCCGTAATAAAGCTCGGGAATTTAACGCCAAAACGCGAGTACAACGACGCAAACGATGTTGTGCGGATATACGCGCAACTACTAGAGCTCAAAGCTAACGGCGAAATTTTTAATATCGGTTCAGGCAAGGCTTATAGTATTGAGCAAATTTTACAAATTTTACGCTACCTAAGCGGACATGATATAGCTGTGCAAAGCGATCCCCGATTTATCAGAGCAAACGACCCCGCCCTACTCGTCTGCGATACGGCAAAACTACAAAACTATGGCATAGTTCCTTGCAATGGAGAGATCGAGAAGCTACTCCGCTCTATGCTTTAGACATTAATTACTTCTTGGCGTCTTTGGCTAAAATCTAACATTGTTATTGCCCTATCTTGTTTTTATACACAAAATACTCAAACAGTCCGTATCTTATAAATCACAGACTTTAATTACTTTTCCCGCCGGTTTTAATTTCCGGTTTTAGACCAAAATCAAGAGTTAGGCGCAAAATGGAAAAATATGTAATTTTAAATTTTATAAACTAGCTTTACAAAAGAAGAGAAGTTCGGCAGGTAAAACCTGCCGAAAAGAAAGGAGAAATCAGAATGCGTTAATAGTAACTTCGCCAGCATTAACCGTTGTGTCAAGGTTGGCAATATTTACGCCCGATAGCTTAACGATGGTATCGCCTGCGGCAAAGTCATGATCGCCACCAGCAGCATTGTATACCAAGTATGTATCATTTAGATATGAATAAGCATATATCTTACCGGCTTGGTTATTGGTGCCATCAAAGAATCCGCCAAGTTTAGCCGCAAGAGCGAAGTTATCTTGTGCATTTCCGTTGGCATCTATAGCTACTTTTTCTATAGGAGCCGTACCACCGGCAAATTTAATCTTATCGCCAAC
>NZ_CALINL010000161.1 GCF_938045225.1 uncultured Campylobacter sp. | reverse complement strand
GTTAAGGGGGAAGGGAGCGACTTCGTAATTCAAGCCCCTTCCCCCTTAACAAGAAAGGTTAATTTACGCAAGGAAGCCAAACTCGCAACGCTAAATTTAACCAACCCAAATTTAGCAGTTTCAAGATGCGGGTCTCGGTGCATAAAATGCAAAACCGTCAAATTTGAAGTCAAATTTGCCAGAATCAAATTTAGTCTAATTTTAAGCCAAAAGGAGCAAAAATGCTTGGCAAAACGTTAAAAACAGCAGGAATAGTCGGCGCTTTGGCGCTATTTTTAGGTATATTTTTAAATTTACAAGGAGAACAGATGAATCATAATACAAAAGAGTCTGCGACCGCGAACAAAACGATTGTGCTAGCGGGCGGGTGCTTTTGGGGCACGGAGGCCTATCTCAAGCAGCTTCCCGGCGTGGTTAGCACCTACACGGGCTACGCGAACTCAAAGGTGCCGCATCCTAGCTACGAGCAGGTCTGCACGGGCGACACGAACGCCGCCGAGGCCGTCTGGGTCGAATACGACGAGTACGTGATCGACCTGCCGCATTTGCTCAAATTTTATTTTAACACCATCGATCCCACCAGCCTAAACAAGCAAGGCGGCGACCGCGGCACGCAGTACCGTACGGGCATCTACTACACCGATGCGGCGGACGAGCCGGCGATCAGAGCCTTTATCGCCGAACAACAAAAAAACTACAAAGCACCCATCGTAACGGAGGTCGCGCCGCTAGAAAATATCTACAAAGCCGAGGAGTATCACCAGGACTATCTGGACAAAAATCCGCACGGCTACTGCCACGTGACCTTTGAGAGCCTGCCTAAAAAAGGCGAAATTTTGAGCGACAAGAAGCGCGATATGAAGCAAAATCTGCAAAACTACAAAAACAAAGACGACGCTGCGCTAAAAAATGAGCTCAGCGCCATCTCATACGACGTCGTAAAGCACGCCGCGACCGAGCGTCCGCACAGCAGTGAGCTAAACGACGAGGAGCGTATCGGCATCTACGTCGATATCACTAACGGTCAGCCGCTTTTTAGCTCGTACGATAAATTTGACGCTGGCTGCGGTTGGCCGAGCTTTACTAAGCCGATAGATGCTAGCCTGATCGCCGAAAAGTCCGATCTATCGCACGGCATGGTGCGCACCGAGGTAAAAACCGCGATGTCGGATTCGCATTTGGGGCACGTATTTGACGACGGTCCGCGCGATAAAGGAGGGCTAAGATACTGCATCAACGGCGCTGCACTGAGATTTGTGCCAAAGGAGGAGATGGGGGAGCAGGGGTATGGGTATTTGATACCGTATCTCGACGCGCAGTATTCTGCCAAGTAAGGCTTGTCTTTTGAGCGCTTTTTGTGGACTTTGTTAAAATTTGACTCGATAGGCTACATGCCTTATCTTCGTCAAATTTTAACTTCAAAACCCCAAAAATCATCTCAAAATACTTCGCCTTATCGTTTTACGTTCAAATTTGAAGTCAAATTTGTAAATTTCGGCTTCAAATTTTACCCGCTGAGACCCGCACCTTCGAAACGGTGGCGCGGTACGTCGAATTTAGAGCACTCGTCAAAATTATCCCATGTGTTATTAAGTATATGCGTGCGAAAAATGCTATACTAACGACTCTTAATATAACTACGTATTACTTAAGACAAAGAACTAAGGGGTGAAACATGATAACAAAAGAAAATTTAAGAGAAGTTCTCCAAAAACTAAATTTTACGTTAGACGAAAATGGTGAAATTTTTACTAAAAATTATCAAAACGACAATATCCTAGTGAATTTTAAATCTCAAAAAATTATCTATCCAAAAGAGCTTATTTGCGGCGATAAAACTAGCTCAAATTTCGATCATCCCGAAAATTTCGTCGTTTTAGAGTGTATAGATCGCCTTTTAACTAGCGGTTATGCGCCTTCAAATTTAGAGATAGAGCGCAAATGGAAACTCGGCAGAGATCAGAAAAGCGGTAAAGCCGACATTATCGTAAAAGACAATCAAGGCTCAACATATATGATAATAGAATGCAAAACTTTTGGTATGGAGTATAAAAAAGAGCTATCCAAAATGAGAGAAAACGGCGGTCAGCTTTTTAGCTATTATCAGCAAGAAACATCTGCAAAGTTTTTGCTTCTTTATACGGCTGATTTTGATAGCAATACGCCTAAAAACGAGTACTTTGCGATAGATTTAAGCGACGATGAAAAGATAAGTAAAAACGCCGATAAAACCTATGAAAATGCTACGAATAATATAGAAAAATTTCAAGTTTGGCGAGATACTTATGAGTATGATGGCTTTAGCGTAGGCGTATTTGATAGCAAGCCGTTTAATATAAAACAAAATCAAAAAACATTACGTAGCTTACAGGAGATTACATTAAGCGACGTGGGCGGTAAATATAATGAATTTGCAACAATTATGCGAAAGCATAACATTAGTGGACGTGAAAATGCTTTTGACAAACTCTTAAATTTATTTCTTTGTAAGATTATTGATGAGTTAGAAAATCCAAACGAGCTTAAATTTAACTATCGCGGCAAAAGATATGACGATATTTATGCTTTTAGCGATAGGCTCCAGCAACTTTATCAAAAAGGTATGATGAAATTTTTGCAAAAAGAGATCGCATACGTCTCTGACAAGCAAATTCAAGATGCTTTTAAATTTCTTAAAAAAGATCCCGACGAGACTAAAAAGACGATAGAAAAATATTTTAGAGAGCTTAAATTTTATACGAATAACGACTTTGCTTTTGTAGAAGTTTATAACGAAGAGCTTTTTAAGAAAAACGTCAAAATTTTAACCGAAGTAGTCGAAATGTTTGAAAATATTCGTCTAACAAATAGCGAGCATAATCAATTTTTAGGCGATTTATTTGAGGGCTTTTTGGATCAAGGCATCAAGCAAAGCGAAGGTCAGTTTTTTACTCCGCTTCCTATCGTTAAATTTATTATTCAAAGCCTGCCGATAGAGCAAATTTTAAAAGACAATGAAGACGTTAGAGTGATTGATTATGCTTGCGGTGCAGGACATTTTATAAACGAATACGCAAGCTTTATTAAGGCTAATTATATAAAAGACGCGGACGAGTTAAAGCGCCATCACAAAAATATTTACGGAGTAGAAAAAGAAAGCCGTTTGGGTAAAGTAAGTAAGGTTGCAAGTTTTATGTATGGGCAAGACTTAAACATTATAGATCAAGACGCGCTAGCCTACCATAAAGATATCGATAAAGGAGGTTTTAACATTTTGATTGCAAATCCACCCTACTCGGTAAAAGGCTTTTTAACGACGTTAAAAGATGATGATAATTATGAGAAGTACGAACTTAGCGCATTAATTGATACTCTAGAAACCAATAATGCAATCGAGTGTTTTTTTGTGGAGAGGGCTGCCCAAATTTTAGATAAAGACGGCGTTTGCGGTATCGTTTTGCCAAGCTCGCTTATAAATAAAACTGGTAAAATTTACGAGAAAACGCGCGAAATTTTATTAGGAAATTTCGAGATTATCGCCATTAGTGAATTCGGAAATAAAACATTCGGCAAAACTGGCACAAATACGGTTATTTTATTTTTACGCCGTCTAGCAAACAAGCCGAACGCCTTAGTCCACGCCAAAAACCGTGCCGTTAGCATTATAAATAACGGAGACTTTTTGCTGCAAT
>NZ_CALINL010000160.1 GCF_938045225.1 uncultured Campylobacter sp. | reverse complement strand
AGCCGTTTTAAATCTAAATTTAGATACCCTACCAAATTACGTTATTCAAGCCGTTTAGGAGATTTTTTGCAAATTTTAGTTCCTGCCACGAGCGCAAACATTGGCCCCGGCTTTGACGCCTTGGGTCTTGCCTTAGAGCTACGCAACACAGTCGAGATAACGAGGGCAAACTTCGCCTCCGTGAGCATTTTGGGCGAAGGCAAAGATAACGCGCTTCTTAAAAAAAACAACATTTTTTTATCTATTTTCAACGAAATTTACGTCAAACTAACTGGCAAAAAAGATACTTTTCGCATGATTTTTACCAATCAAATTCCGTTCTCTCGCGGACTTGGTAGCTCCTCTGCGGTCATCACTTCAGCCATCGCGGCAGCTTATGCGGCGGCAGGATTTAAGGCTGATAAAAGCGCGATTTTAAACCAGGCGCTAGTTTACGAAAACCACCCCGACAACATCGCTCCGGCTACGCTTGGCGGTTTTGTTAGCTCGGTCGTTGAAAACGGTAAAGTAAAATCTCTAAAAAAACCTTTAAGCACCGATATAAAAGCCGTCGTCGTGATCCCGGATAAGCCGATGAGCACGAACGAATCTCGCGCCAAGCTACCTAAAAATTTCACTATGGGCGAGTGCGTTAGCAACCTCTCTCACGCCGCATTTCTCACGGCTTGCTTTTTTAACGAAAATTACGAACTTTTAAGAACGGCAGCAAAAGACGTCATGCATGAGCAAATCCGCATGCAAAGCCTACCCGAGCTCTTTGAAGTGCGCAAGATAGCTTACGAAAACGGTGCGCTTTTAAGCACGCTTTCTGGCAGCGGATCGAGCTTTTTAAATATAGTTTACGCGGGCGATGCGGCAAATTTAAAACAAAAACTGCAAGATAAATTTAAGAGCTTTCGGGTTGAAATTTTTAATTTCGACAACGACGGGATAAAAATCCTACAAAGCTAAAAAAAAGCTAAAAGAAGTTATAATAATGGCTCAAAAATTTATCCCTATCAGGACGTGCGTGGTCTGCAAAAAGCGCTTTGAACAGCAAATTTTGCGTAGATACAGACTGATAAATTCTTCGCTATTTTTCGGAAACGGAAACGGACGCAGCTTTTATCTTTGCGAAGAATGTCTAAAAAAAGACGAGAAAATTTTAAAAAAATCGCTCGGAAGAGTCGCAGGCAGCTTTATCGCAACGCTACAAAACGGGCAAAATTTAAAGGAGATACTCTTAAATGGGGACTGTTCGAATTTCAGAGATAGCAAATGAGCTCGGCTACAATAGCAAAGAGGTTTTGGAAAAGGCTATTGAGCTTGGGCTAAAGGTCAAAACGCACTCAAGCGGCGTTAGTCCTGAAGAAGCGGCGGCGCTATACACCTACATCCAAACCGGCGAGATCCCCGAAGCTCTCAAGAAAAAACCGGAAAAGAAAAAACCGACCGTCAAAAAGGCGGAAACCAAAGAGGGCAAAGAGGAGAAAGAAAGCAAACCTAAAGAGGCTAAAAAAACAAGCGCCGCAAAAGAAGAAAAGCCTTTGCCGAAAGAAAAAGTAGAAACAAAAAACGACGAAAAATCCGAAAAAGAACAAAAAACAGTCACTCAAAAACCGGCAGAAAAAGCGTCGGAGCCAAAAACGCAAGTAGTGCCGAAAGAGGAACCAAAAGCCCAACCTACCGCCGAGCCGGTCCAGCCAAAAGAGAGTCTAGCCGACGTTAGTCTGCAAAAAAGACGCGGCCTAGTTATCGTAAAAAAGAAAAAAGACGAGCAGCCAGCGCCTAGGGCAAGCGAGAGAAGAGAGTCTGCGCCGGCGTTAAATTTGGAAAGTATGTTTAAATTTAGCGACGAAAAGATCGAACGCAAAAAGAAAAAAGAGAAAAAACCAGTCATCGCAACCAAAAAAGACGGCGCTACAAAGATGGATCTACTCGGCGACCGCGACATGGCCGACATCGTGATAGACGATGAGGATGTGGTTATATTGCCTGATTTTTCCGTACGAACACAAACTCCGGAGTCTCAAAAAACAAGACAACCTGCAAATATCGGCTATAAACCAGTACTAAATACATCGGTAAGTTCATTTCTAGAGCAAGGTACTGCGCGCAGGCCTCGTAAAAAACATAAAAAATCGCAACGCGCCGACCACAACGGAGAGGCGGTAACCTACGTCGAGATACCAAAAGAGATCCGTCTTTACGAATTTGCCGACAAGATCAATAAGCAACCTAGCGAAATCATCGGCAAGCTCTTTATGCTAGGCATGATGACGACCAAAAACGACTTCCTAGACGAGGATGCGATAGAGATTTTGGCTGATGAGTTTGGCATCGAGGTAAATATCGTCGATACGCAAGAAGCGTTTGACTACGTTAAAGCCTACGACGAAGAAGAGGAGCAACTAGACGATACAAATTTGACCGTCCGAGCTCCTGTTATAACCATCATGGGTCACGTCGATCACGGTAAAACCTCGCTACTAGACTACATCAGAAGCTCGCGCGTGGCAGCGGGCGAAGCGGGTGGCATCACGCAACACGTGGGCGCCTACATGGTAAATAAAAACGGCAAAAATATTACCTTTATCGACACTCCGGGCCACGAAGCTTTCACGGCTATGCGCGCAAGAGGTGCCAAGATCACCGATATCGTTATCATCGTGGTTGCAGCCGACGACGGCGTAAAACCGCAGACCAAAGAAGCCGTAAGCCACGCAAAAGCCGCCGGCGTACCGATCATCATCGCGATAAACAAGATGGATAAAGAGGCTGCAAACCCCGACAAAGTAAAAAGCGAACTAGCAGAGCTGGATATCCTATCTACCGACTGGGGCGGCACGTACGAGTTTGTACCTATCTCTGCAAAGATGGGCACGGGCATAGACGATCTGCTTGAGATCGTACTTTTGCAGGCTGAAATTTTAGAGCTAAAAGCAAACGCAAAAGCAAACGCAAAAGCGGCAATAATAGAAAGTTCGCAGCAAAAAGGCCGCGGTCCGGTAGCTACCGTTATCGTTGAAAACGGCACCCTAAGAGTCGGCGATATCGTGGTTGCAGGCGTTGCGTACGGTAAGATAAGAAGCATAACCGACGATCAGGGCAAAATTTTAAAAGAGATAAAACCGGGCGAATGCGGCGTGATAATGGGCCTTAGCGAAATTCCTGAAGCCGGCGAAACGCTAATAAGCGTCAAAACCGACAAAGAAGCCCGCGAATACGCACAGAAAAAGGCTGAATACCTACGTCAAAAAGAGCTTAGCAAGACGACGAAAGTAAGCCTAGAAGAGCTTAGCGAAAAGATAGCCGAGGGCGAGCTAAAATCGCTCCCTGTCATCGTAAAAGCCGATGTGGGCGGCTCGCTAGAAGCTATCAAGGCGAGCTTAGAAAAACTTCGCAACGACGAGATAAAAGTAAATATCATCCACTCAGGCGTGGGTGGCATCACCCAAAGCGACGTGGAGCTAGCTAGAGCGAGCGAAAACTCGGTGATTTTAGGCTTCAACATTAGGCCTACCGGCGAAGTGAAAGAAAAAGCCAAAGAAAGCGGCGTCGAGATCAAAACCTACAACGTCATCTATAACCTACTTGACGACGTAAAGGCGATCCTGAGCGGTCTAATGTCGCCTGTAATCCACGAGGAGCAGCTCGGTCAAGCACAAGTACGCCAAGTCATCAACGTCCCTAAAGTAGGCACGATCGCAGGCTGCATGGTGACGGAAGGCACAATAAACCGCGGAGCGAAAATCCGCCTAATCAGAAACGGCGTAGTCGTTCACGAGGGTACGGTAAGCTCGTTAAAACGCTTCAAAGACGACGTGAGAGAGGTAGCGCGCGGCTTTGAGTGCGGCGTGGGCATAGACGGTTACAACGACATCAGAGAGGGCGACTACATCGAGAGCTTTAAAGAAGTAGAGGAGCAAGCCAGCCTATGAACCCCTCGGAGATAAAACGCCTGCGCACGCAAAGCGTGTTAAAAGAGCTACTACCTGAAGCTCTATCTACGCTTGAGGACGAGCTTTTACGCGGACTTTGCGTAACCGACGTCGAGTGTAAAAAGGGCAGATACGACGCATTTGTTTATCTTGATAAAATGATGTTTGACGAGCGCGAGCAGGCCTATATACTAGACCGCCTAAAGCGCGTATCAAAACACCTGCAAAACCATTGCATGGCGGCCGAGGGCTGGTATAGAGCGCCGAATTTTCACTTCAAATTTGACGACAGGCTCGAGTACCAAAACCATATGGACGATTTGTTTGAAAAAATCTCAGAGGATCTAAATAAAAATGCAAAATCTTGAAAATCTGATCTCGCAGTGCGGCGTGCAGCTCTACGACGTCGAGGTCGCAAACGAAAACGGCAGAGCGATCTATAGGATCTATATCGCAAAGCTAGGCGGCGTAAATTTAGACGACTGCGAAAAGGTTTCGCGCCTACTCTCGCCGATATTTGACGTCGAGCCGCCGCTTAGCGGAGACTATGTGCTAGAGGTTAGCTCGCCCGGACTTGAGCGAAAGCTGGAAAAACCGAGCCATTTTATCTCAAGCGTCGGCGAACTAGCCAAAATCTCGGCCGAAGTAGACGGCGAAAACAAAAAACTAAAAGGCAAAATTTTATCCGCCGACGACGATGAGATCTCGTTTGAGAGCGAAGGTCAAATTTTAAAAATAAAAATCGCAAACATAAAAAAGGCGAAAACCTATATCGAGTGGTAAACCGCAAATTTAAAGGCTCGAATTTAAGCTAATATCCCGTCAAATTTTGGGTTAAATTTTACAAATTTGAGCACCTTAAATTTATATCGCAAAACTTAAACGCGCCGCAGTCAAATTTCTTAAATTTAACCTCAAATTTACAAACCGCCTCCGCATAAATTTAAATTTCCCCCAAAAGCACAAAAAATGGCGCCGTAAATTTTAGCGATTCTACCCGCCTACTCCCCCAAAGCGCGCAGCGTAAATTTAATACCCGACTAGCAAAACATAAGCTAACTTTGGCTATAATCCCTAAATTTTTTAAAAAGTAGGAATCATGAGCTTTTTAGATATTTTTTCCAAAACGAGAAAGCAACAATCCGCTCCTAGCGAGGCTCCGGCGCACTGGGTCAAATGCGACAGCTGTCACTCGCTGATGTATTACAAAGAGGTCGAGGCAAATTTTAACGTCTGTCCAAAGTGCGGTTTTCACATGAGATTAGCCGCCGATAAGAGGATAGCGATGATCTGCGACGAGGGCAGTTTCGTCGAGCTTGACACCAAGCTAAAGCCCGTCGATCCGATCAAATTCGTCGATAAAAAATCCTATAAAAAACGCATAAGCGAAAACGAGGAAAAGACCGGCAGAAGCTCGGCCGTGATCTGCGGCGAGGCCAAGATAGACGGCATGAGCGTGCAGCTAGCAGTTTTTGATTTTAGCTTTATGGGTGGGTCTTTAGGCTCAGTCGAGGGCGAAAAGATCGTACGCGCCGTAAAAAGATCGCTCGATAAAAAGCAGCCTCTCATCATCGTTTCGGCTTCGGGCGGAGCGAGGATGCAGGAGAGCACGTTTTCGCTAATGCAGATGTCAAAGACCTCCGCTGCACTAAAGCTGCTTGACGAGGCTAAGGTGCCCTATATATCGGTCTTAACCGATCCTACGATGGGCGGAGTGAGCGCGTCTTTCGCGTGGCTAGGCGACATCATCATCGCAGAGCCGGGCGCTCTCATCGGCTTTGCCGGACAGCGCGTTATCAAGCAAACCATCGGAGCCGATTTGCCCGAAGGCTTTCAAAGATCCGAGTTTTTGCTAGAGCACGGCCTAATAGACGCCATAGTCGAGCGCAAAGAGCATAAGCAGTTTTTAAGCGATATGATAAGACTGCTCTCAAACAACCCGGCCTACGCCGCCAAGCAGCCGAGCGCTCAAAATTTGGACGACGAGGAATAAATTTGGAAATTTCCGTGTTTTGCATCCAAAAGTCAAAACGTGAAAATTTTGAAAACGAGATCAAAGAATACGTGAAGATGTCGTCTAAATTCGCCAAAATTTCAGACGTCGTTATATTTAACGACAAGATCGCCAAAGCCCAAAGCAAGGGGCGAGACGAGGCGCTAAAAGCTTACGACGAGGCTTATGAGCCAAATTTAAACGGCTTTTGCGTGGCGCTTGACGAAGCGGGCCGCGAATTTAACAGCGAAGAGTTTGCCAAACTCATCTCGGACAAGGCTCAAATTTCGTTTTTTATCGGCGGAGCTTACGGGCTTAGTCAAAATTTTAAACAAAAAACCGACGCAGTCGTCAGCCTAAGCCGCATGACGATGGCGCACAAGATCGCCAAACTTATGCTTCACGAGCAGATTTTTAGAGCTCTTTGCATAAACGCTAACCACCCATATCACAAATAAAGGAACAAAATGCGCAAAAGCGACCTAGAGCAATTTAAGGCACTTTTACTAGAACGAAAAGCACAAATAGCTAAAAATATTTTAGACTCGTCAAACGAGATGTTTGGACTGCGTCAAAGCGGCGTGAGCGATGAATTTGACATTGCTTCCGTAAATGCCGATCAGCTAATCGAGCAATCAATCAGCGCTCAGCAAAGACAAGAACTAGCCGAGATAGAAATATCGCTACGAAAAATAGCCGATAAAACATACGGCATATGCGAGATGTGCGAGGAGGATATCGGACTAGCACGCTTGCGCGTCAAACCGCACGCAAAATACTGCATCACCTGCCGTGAGATAGTGGAAAAAACCGCAAAATAGGGGTACGCCATGCAAATCAAACGTTTTATAGCTTGCGCCGTGCTTTACCTGGTCGTAGTCGGCGCGATCGTTTATCTTTTCGAGGGCGGCTCTTACGAGCTTCATCTTAAATTTGCCCTTTTTGGCAGCGACGTAGAGTATGCGTTAAGTTTACCCATCGCCGTTTGGATGATACTGCCGCCTGCCATTTTGACGATATTTTGCGTGCTTCACATGGCCTATCACGGGTTTAAATTTTACGCCTTTAAACGTAAAATTTCGCATGACGAGAAATTTTACAGAGAGCTCGGCAAAGAAATTTTACTCGGCCTTGATACGAACAAAGACTTTAAAACGAGCTTTTATAAAATCCCGTCCCAGATAGCTAGAATCCTCTCGCCGTGGGATAGATACAAGGACGCAAATATCGAGGGCGAGGAGCTACAAAACGCCTTAGATACAATGCGCGCGGTCAAAAATGGCGAAGTCGCCGACCTAAAGAAATTTAAGCTACCTAAGGACAATCCGCTCTTTATCAAAAACGAGCTAAACAAAATAGCAAATTTGGACGGATACTATCTAGAAACGCTTAAAAAACCTATGGGCGATCAGGGCGAAATAGTCCGCGAAGCAAGGAAAAAGCTAATAAATTTAGGCTCGCTCGCCGATATCAAAAAATTTGCCCCCGATCTGGATGAAAAAGAGATCATGACTCTTATCGCCCGCTTTGCCAAAGACGAGATAAATTTGAGCAACGACGAGATTTTGGAGCTGTTAAATTCGGATAAAATTTCAAAAGATAGCTTTGGTATCAGCGCCGCGACGCTAAAAAGCAAAATCGCTCCGGACGCCGTCATCGGCATCTTCGAGCGCCTCAAAAACGAACGCCAAGAGGCGCAGGAAGCATACGTCTATCTGCTGTTTGAGTTTGAGATGCTCGAGCGCGCGCAGGAGGTTTTGTCAGGTCTTGAAGCAGGCGAATATCAAAATTTCCGCACCTTGCTCTACCTCAGACAAAACGGCAAAAACGTCCCGACCGATCTATTTTTCAAGCACGCCCATTGTTGATAGATTTTTCAAAAAAGCCGCTTTTTCTAGCTCCGCTCGCGGGCTTTTCGGATCTGCCGCTTAGAAGCGTGGTTAAGCAGTTTGGCTGCGACGTGACGGTGAGCGAGATGATTAGCGCAAACGCCCTAGTTTACGAAGGAACCAAAACGCTTGAGATGCTCAAAAAATCGCCGCTTGAAACGCCATATATCGTGCAAATCGCGGGCAGCGACGCGGATATCGTCAAAAAAGCGGTAGAAATTTTAAACGGTATCGAAGGTATCGACGGTATCGATCTAAACTGCGGTTGCCCAGTACCCAAAGTCGTCAAACAGTCCGCGGGCTCGGCACTGCTAAAAGATATCTCAAATCTAAAACGCATCGTAGAAACCATCAAAAAAACCTCAAATAAGCAAATGACTAGCGTCAAACTGCGCCTGGGCTTTGACGAGAAAATACCTGATATTTTAGCCCTCGCCGCGCAGGACGCCGGAGCGGACTACATCGCATTTCACGGACGCACGAGAGCGGGCGGCTACACGGCGGCGGTAGATTACGCCGCGATCGGCCGAGCTAAAGAAGCAGTAACCATCCCCGTCATCGCAAACGGCGACATCTCGCCCGAAAATGCTGCCGACGCGCTAAATTTAACCAACGCCGACGCGCTCATGATAGGACGCGCTTGCATCGGCAAGCCGTGGGTTTTTCACGAGATAAAGACGGGCGGCAGCATCGACGTGGCGACGAAAAAGGCGATCATCTTGGCGCATTTTGACGCGATGATCGAGCACTACGGCGAGCACGGAGCGGCGATATTTCGCAAGCACCTACACCGCTACTCCAAAGGCATAGACGGCGCCAGCGCCTTTCGCGACGAGATAAACCACATCGCCGAGCCTGAGATCCTGCGCCAGAAAATCCAAACCTTTTTCTAACCATGCAAGGCTACATCCTGCACACGCAAAAAGTGCGCGATGAAGACCTGCTCGTCTACATCCTCACGCCCTCGCTGCTAGTCAAATCTTACCGCTTCTACGGTGCGCGCCACTCAAACGTCCTGCAAGGCTACAAGATCGACTTCGAGCTTGAAGGCGGCGAAAACTTCCTCCCGCACCTTCGCAGCGTCCTGCACCTAGGCTACCGCTGGCTACTCTCGCGCGAGCGGCTACTCGTATGGCAGCAGTTTATGCGCCTACTCTACGCGCACCTGCGAGACGTCGAGCAGATAGACGAGGTGTATTTTCGCGAGCTTGAGCTTTGCGCCTCGCGCTTTGACAGGGGCGCTCCCAAACGCCTACTCATCGAGAGCTACGTGCGCATTTTAGAGGCTGAGGGCAGGCTGCACGACGAGCTTTTTTGCTTTATCTGCGACGAGCCCGTGGATGATAGCGTTGCGCTAGCTAGGAGCTTCTTGCCCGCTCACGAGCACTGCGCCGCGCAAAAGGGCTTTAGTGTAGAAAAGATAAAAATGCTCTTTAGCGAGCGCTCTACGCTGCTACTTGATGATGACGAGATAGACGCGCTCTACTCGGTTTTACTTCAGGGGCTTTGATCAAATTTGGCGTTTCAAATTTGACTCGCCCAAATTTGCTTTCAAATTTAACCCGCTCAAATTTGACACGGACGGATCTCGCCGCGCCCTGCTACCGACATCCAAATTTATCGGCTCAAATTTCATCAAATTTACCGCCTCTTTACCGGACTTTGGCTAAGATTTTGCAAATTTGACTTAAGGGATAAATTTGAAGAAATTCGCACTCGGCTTCACCGCTCTTTTCCTTGTGGTTTTCGTAAATTTCCTTTACGAAAAGCTATCTCGCCCTACTCATTTTACCGTCACTCCCGATACTAAAATAGACCCAAACTCCGAACTAGCCAAATACGTAACGCAAGAGGAAGTGGACGATTTTGCTTTTAGATACTGGGATATAGACGAATACGAGGAAAACAACGCCACTCTTAGCGCTTTAAGAAATTTACTGAGGCTAAAAGATACGGATAAGATTTTAAATTTTATGACAAGAAACGGGCTTAGCGCCGACGTAAAGATGAAGGCAGGCACTACTCCGCTGATGTACGCTAGCTTTTACGACGACGAAACCACGGCAAAAAGACTCATGGAGATGGGCGCGGACGCTCATGCGCGAGATAGCTACAAACTCTCGCCCCTGGCCTACGCCATAGAAAACAACTCTACAAAGACCGTTAAGCTGCTGCTTGATAGCGGGGTTAAATTTAACAATAAAGAAAAAATTCAAAGATATTTAAAAGCGCCCCAAAACGATAGGATAAAAAGCTTGACTATCGACGGAGATAATATATTTGTAGAGTACGAAGTAAAATACGGTCAGAAAAACGAAGGCTCAAAAAGGCTGGATATTGCCTTTTGATTATATTACCTTTGGCAACTTTACCGAGATGCTACAAATACTATTTAGTATGGGGTATTTTGACGAGAACGGCAACTATTTTAAAGATATGGAATATATGCCAAACTACGAACCTATGCTAAATTTACTCCTAGACAACAACGTTTCGGGGCAACCTACTAGCGAGGAGCTGAAAGAGGCGTATAAAAAGTGTCACGATAAAGTTGGAGTTTTTACTGCAGCAAAGGAAGGCTATATCTATAAAATGAATAAAGGCAGAGACGAAGAAGGCGAGGCTAGGTTGCGCAAAAACGACAAATATAGGCATTTATGTACCGAGTGCTTATATCATGAAGGTCTTTTACAATACAAACCAAAGCCGATAGACCCGAAACGAATAAAAAGATTTGACAATCAAATAAATTTTCATTCACATTTTTGCCCCGACGAAAATGCTACGTTTAAAGATATTAGGGCTTTCATAAAATGGGCAAACGAAATGGAAAAGCAAGACGGGATCAAGAGCGCCATAGGTAGAGCCAAAAAGGGCATGGCTCAGGTGATTTACATAGATAGCAACCAAAGCAAATCAGACTCAAACTCAAATTTACAAAGCAAATAGATAAAAGGAGATAAAATGTCAGGGGAAAAATTTAATAGAGCGGAGCTTGCCTAAATTGGCGGAGGTTGCCGCTGGGCGCGGGAGATTTGACTGCGCAGTTTAAGTAGCAAGCGGCGCCAACCGGAGGCGGCTTGCCGTCAAATTTAGCTTAACGGTCTAAGTTTAGCCTTGCTACGAGGCGCGGATAAATCCGCAAACGCCGCAACCGATCTAAAATTTAAGATCTGCGCTCGGCCAAGGCTAAATCGTTTGGACTCGTCCGCGCGCAAATTTGAACTCTGCGCTTTAAAAACTGCGCTCGGCGCAAATTTTGGTTTATTTATCCGCGCTTTTGCTAGCTTTTTTGGTTTCTAAAAACTCCTCGTAGCGGCGATCGATGATAGCCTTGATCTCGGCGTAATTTTGCGGCGAGTTTTCTATGTAAAAATAGGCGTTGTCGAAGTTTTTATCGCCGAATTTATGCGCGACGAAATCGTCGTAATCTTGCAAATACCAGCCGTGCGTTTTGGCAAATTTCGTGCGGTCCGTGGTTTAGTAGACCTTCGCAAAGGCCTTGCCCGCGGTGTTTAGCTCCTCGCTGCCTAGCACGCCGTCCATCGCGCCAAAAAATACTGACGATAATCAAAGCTATCGTCCATCCGCGCTATATCGTCTGCAAAGTCCGCCGCGAAGTCCTTGGAATAGAGCTTACGCTCCATGCACCAGCGGAAGAAAAACGCGATATGCGTCGCGCCGTTTTCCTGCGGGATGTCAGTCGGCGCAGTTTCCGCGCCCCAGTGCCATTTTGCCTTGTCGTAGGTTACGTAAGCCATTTCATTCCTCTTAGAGTTTAGCTACATTTTACTAAATCTGACCTAGCTCGGCGATTAAAACGCGGCGGCAGGCAAGATAAATTTCGCGTCGTCGTACTAAAAGTAGTATAATGCGGACTTTATTTCAAAGGAGAAAAAATGAGCGAGAAAAACTTGCAAATTTTAGGCTGGATAGGCACGTGCCTGTCGGTCATCATGTATATTTCTTATATCCCGCAGATAATGGGCAACCTTGAGGGCAACAAAACACCTTTTATCCAGCCTCTAGCCGCAGCGATAAACTGCACGATCTGGACTAGCTACGGCCTGCTAAAAGCTAAAAAAGACTATCCGCTAGCGGCTGCAAATTTGCCTGGGATAATTTTTGGGCTTTTGGCGACAGTAACGGCATTTTAGAGGATAAAGACTGCTAAATTTGCCGATACGGAGAAGTTAAATTTGATGCTTTTGGCTCGGGTTTTGCAAACTCAAATTTGAATGCAAATTTTCTGCACTGTTTTGCCGTATTTTTAATATCTTGATTTTCTTGTTAAGGGGAGGGGGCTTGAATTGCGCTCTGCTAGCAGCTCTCAAAGAGAGTGCAAGCACAAGGCGAAGCGTAGCTGAAGCAAAAGAGCTTCCTTTTGTACCCACCTTTCTCTTTTGCTTGGGAGGCGGAAGGGGCTTTACTTCGCCTGCGGCTC
>NZ_CALINL010000159.1 GCF_938045225.1 uncultured Campylobacter sp. | reverse complement strand
AATTTTTCCGATATAGAAATTTTCCTCTTCATTTTATATTTAATTAATATTTTTAGTCCTATAATTTCACTTAGATTTATTATCTCAAATCAAGGAGTAACGATGAAGATGAAGTTTCTCGCCTCGGCGGCGGTAATAAGCGCGATGTTTTGCGCAAACGCGCTAGCTTGCACGACAATTTTGGTTGGAGAAGGAGCCTCTGACGACGGCTCGATGCTGGTAGCTAGGAGTGCCGATAGCAAGGCGATAAAGGCGCAGGTATTTTTGATACATCCGAAAAAATCCAACCAAAAAGGCGTCCACAGCTCAAAGGCGCATGACGGCGCAAATGATTTTACCTATCCGTTGCCAAAAGAGGGCATGAGATACACGACGATAGCAAACTCCCACACCAAGCTTCACGGCGCGGTCGGCTACAATGACGCGGGCGTGGGCATCAGCGGCACCGAGACCATCTACGCCAAAGACGAACTGCTAAAAATCGATCCGTATAACGAAGCCACCGGCATCACAGAGGACGATATCCCGGACGTCTTGCTACCTCGTATGAAAAGCGCGGCGCAGGGCGTGAAGCTGCTCGGTGAGATCGTAGAAACTACGGGTGCGGGAGAGGGTTTTGGCGTAGTGTTCGTCGATAAAAACGAGCTTTGGTACTTTGAAACCGGCACCGGTCATCACTGGATGGCGGTTAAACTACCCAAAGACGAGTATTTTGTTTCCGCAAACCAAGGCAGACTACAAAACTACAAAGAAAACGATCCGAATTTTATGGGGTCGAAAAATTTGATCAAATTTGCCCAAGATAACGGTGCCTACGATCCGGCAAAAGACGGAGAATTTCAGTTTACCAAGGCCTACACCAGGGACGATGAGAGAGATATGACCTACAACTATCCGCGCGTTTGCTGGGTGCAGCAGATGTTTAATCCCGAGTTAAAAGATAAGCAGACCCTTGACGGTGGCAACTATCCGGTATTTTTAAAACCGGCTAAAAAGCTAAGCGTGCAGGATCTAAAAACCGCGCTCAGATCCCACTACGACGGCACTGCATACGATAACTACGCGAGCAAAGACGAAAATCAAAAAAACATCTACCGCGCCGTGAGCGTTTTTAGAACCTACGAGTCGCACGTCATGCAGGTGCGCCCGTGGCTACCGCAAGAGATCGGCAGAGTGACGTACGTGGCGCTTGGTATGTCGGAGCTTGGCGTTTATTTGCCGTATTACTATGGCCTCGACAAATTTATCGACGGCTACGACAAGGGCTCGTATAAGGCCGACGACGAGTCCATTTATTGGACATATAGAAAGCTGCAAACCCTCGTGATGATGGACTATGAGAAGTATTCGCCTGTCGTGAAAAAGGCCTACAAGGAGTTTGAGGACGCGCTCGCGGTCAAACAGGCTAAATTTGAAGACGAATACGTAAAACTCTACAAAAAAGACAAAGCCAAAGCAAACAAGCTGCTAAACGAATTTTCGACGAATATGATGAAGGAAGCCAAGGCTCTAACGCAAAATTTGACTAACGAAATCTTTACGATGCTAGCCGATGACACCGACGCTAAGCTAAAATCGCTAAATAAAGGCAAAAAAGACTAGGCAAATTTAAGGGGCGGGCTGCGGCCTGCCTCAAATTAGCCCGAATTTGATAAAAACTTCTTGATTTATTTTTTAAAAATCTTTATAATACGGCTCAAATTTGACCCCAAAAGGATGAGCTTAATGCCTTGCCCCATGCCTGAGACTCTTTAATCTTAGCAAAAAAACCGCAAACGACTTTAAAAAAACAGCCAAATTTTTAAATAATTTCACGTTTTTAAACATTAATATAAATTTATTTCTATCGCCGCGCAGGGCGCATTTCAACTGCATTTTTAAAAACAAAGCGAGGCAGCGTCTGAAATTTGGGCGAAATTTATTTAGCAGGGTTTTTTATAAATTTTATTTTAGTTTGCGAAAATCGGGTTGCCACCCGCCGTTTCTAAGCCCGCTCTTTTCAAAATAGCAAGCTTATAGCGTATAAAATTTAAAAATAAAAAATCAAAATTTAAAGGAATCAAAATGATAAAAAGTTATGTTACGGGTTTCCCGCGAATCGGAGAAAAAAGAGAGCTAAAGCGCGCGCTTGAGGGTCTTTGGGCCGGCAAAGAGGGCTTTAGCGAGGAGAACTTGCTAAGCGTCGCTAAAACGCTAAAAAACAGGCACTGGCAATACCAAAAAGACGCCGAAATCTCGGCTATCAGCGTAAATGATTTTTCGTTTTACGATTTGATGCTTGATAGCATCGTCGCGTTTGGCGCCGTACCGCCTAGATTTGCAAATTTGAGCGGACGAGAGCAGTATTTTGCCTGCGCGCGCGGTAACAAAACCGGCGTAGCGATGGAGATGACGAAGTGGTTTAACACAAACTACCACTACATCGTGCCTGAGCTTAGCGCCGAGACGTCGTTTAAGCTTGATGCGTCAAAAATCCTCGCCGAATACGAAGAGGCAAAGGCTGCGGGCGTAAAAGGCAAGGTAAATTTGATCGGACCTATCACATTTTTGGCGCTTTCAAAGACCACCGACGGCAGCTGCCCGTTTAAAAACCTAAACGCTCTAGTCGCAGAGTACAAAAAGCTACTTGAGCTACTTTCGACGCTTGACGATGAGATTTTGGTGCAGTTTGACGAGCCGATTTTTGCGACCGATAAAAACGAAGATATCCTGCTTAGCGTCATCGGTAAGGTGTATAACGAGCTAGCAGCAGCCGCAAACAACGTCAAAATAGTTTTTATGACGTATTTCGAGCATGCTCTAAAAGCGGTCACCGAGGTAGCGAAAACTAAAATTTACGGCATCGGACTAGATTTCGTTCACGGAAAAAGAAATTTCGAGGCGCTTGACACTATCAAAAACAGCCACTTAACGCTATTTGCAGGTGTAATCGACGGACGAAATATCTGGAAAAGCAACATTGACGAAAAGGTAAATTTAGTCCGCGAGATTGGCGAGAAAATCGGCGGCAAAGATTTCTACGTCGGACCTAGCTGCTCGCTGCTCCACGTGCCTTATACCCTAAAATACGAAGAAAAACTAAACTCCGAGGTCAAAAGCTGGCTGAGCTTTGCCGTAGAAAAACTAGACGAGATCAAAATCATAACCAAGCTAGCCAACGGCGTAGCGCTAAATGCGGCGGAGAGTAAAATTTACGAAGAGAACAAAGCTGCGGTTAAAACGCGCGCAACGTCAAATTTAATCCACTCCTCAAGCGTACAAAACCGCGTGAAAAATCTAGTCAAATTTGAGCGCGAAGATAAATTTGAAGATCGCATCAAAATCCAACGCGAAAGCCTAAACTACGGTATCCTGCCGACTACGACGATAGGCAGCTTCCCCCAAACCGTCGAGCTAAGAGTGCTTCGCCAAAACTTCAAAAAAGGCGAGATCGACGCGAACGCGTATGAAGCTGGCATCAAAAAATACATCGACGACTGCGTCAAATTTCAAGAAGATATCGGCCTAGACGTGCTAGTCCATGGCGAGCCTGAGCGTAACGACATGGTTGAGTATTTCGGCGAGCAGATCGAAGGATATGCATTTAGCGAGAACGGCTGGGTACAAAGCTACGGCAGTCGCTGCGTGAAACCGCCTCTACTTTTCGGCGACGTGAGCCGCCCAAAAGCGATGACTGTCGAGTGGATGAAATACGCCCAAAGCCGCACCAGCCGCATAATGAAAGGTATGCTAACTGGGCCTGTGACCATGCTAAACTGGAGCTTCGTGCGCGACGACTTGCCTCGCAGCGAAGTGGCTAAGCAGCTTGCACTTTGCATATTTGACGAGATCGCAGACCTACAAAATGCCGGCATACGCATCATCCAAGTGGACGAAGCGGCGTTTAAAGAAGGCTATCCGCTACGCGCCGAAAACATCCCTGCGTATGAGAAATTTGCGGTTGATTGCTTTAAGCTCTCGGTTAGCTCGGCCGAGCCAAAAACTCAGATCCACACTCATATGTGCTATTCCGAGTTTAACGACATCATCAAGACGATCGAGGCGATGGACGCCGACGTCATCAGCATCGAGACCGCTCGCAGCGGCAACGAACTGCTAAAGATCTTTAAATCAGTAGGCTACAAGCAAGAAGTCGGCCCAGGCGTATACGACATCCACAGCCCGCGCGTACCGAGTACCGACGAGATCGTGCGCCAGATCCGCGCGCTACTCGAGGTTCTACCGAAAGAACAGCTCTGGATCAACCCGGACTGCGGCCTAAAAACTCGCAAATGGGAAGAGGTCGAGCCGAGCCTAAAAAATATGGTCGAAGCCGTCAAAATCGTAAGAAATTCATAATTTCGACCGCTTGCGACTCGGCTAAATTTGCCGCTTTTGCCGTTTAAATTTACGGCCGAAGCGGCTTTTGTCCGCTAAATTTTGGGCGATGATTTTTAAAACCCGCTCAAATTTGACGCGGATCAAATTTGTCGGTCGAGGGCGAATAATTTATCCTGCGCACGCGCCGCCACGGTATAAATTTGACCGCAAACGGCGCGATTTTCTACATTTTAAATTTGGAAATTTCATGCTAAAAGAAAAAATTTTAAACAAAGAAAAAGGGCTCGTGCTCTACGGACTAACGCCGCCCAAGGCCGAATTTGATGAGGCCAAGCTGCGCGACATCTCGGATCGCTGGACGGGCAGGATAGAGAGCATAAACGCCGACGGGCTCGTGCTTTACGAGGTGCAAGACGAAAGCGAGAGAAGCGAAAGTGAGAGGACGTTTGAGTTCAGCGGCACGCTAAGTCCTGAAACCTACTACCGAGACTACCTAAGCGTTGCGACTCCGAGCGTTTTTTACCGCGTGGCTAGCGGCTACGACGAGAATGGATTTCGCGCGGCGCTAGCCAAACAAAGCTCAAATTTAAACGTGCTAGTCGGAGCGACGTCTAGCTCGCAAAAAGTGCGGCTAAATTTGGCTCGCGCGTACGAGATCGCGGGCAAATTTGAAAATTTGGCCGTTGGCGGCGTGTGTATCGCCGAACGTCACGCTAAAAAGGGCGACGAACCGCAAAGAATGCGCGAAAAGATCGCGGCTGGGGCGAAGTTTTTTATCTCGCAGGCGATTTTTGACGCACAGATGACGCGTAAATTTTTAGAAGACTGCGCGGCCGCAAAGATAACCGAGCCGATATTTCTCACGTTTTCAACGGCCGGCAATCCAAAAACGCTGGAGTTTATCAAATGGCTAGGCGTTAGCGTGCCTAGCCCGGTCGAAGAGCGGTTAAACGCCAGCGAGGACTATTTAGCGCAAAGTTGCGAAATCATCAAGGAAATTTGGCGCGAGCTAAAGAAATTCGGAGACGAAAACGGGCTAAATTTGAGCGCAAACGTCGAAAGCGTGATGGCAAAGCGCGCAGAGATCGAGGCGAGCCTAGAACTAGCTCGCGAGTTTAGGCAAATTTAGGAGAAAAGATGGCGGATACGGACGAGCCTTACGCCAAGAAAAAACTCACCGGCGCGCTCAAAATAGTCGCTATCGCGGTGGCGACCTTGATCGCCGTACCCGTCTTTTTTGCGATATTAAGCGCAGCCCTAAACGGCGGGTACATTTTTGTCGGCGTTATAGCCGCCGTTTTTTTTATTCCTTCGGTTCGTAGCTTTGTTTTAAAACTATTTGAGCGACCATCGCAAATTTCAAACACAAATGCTCAAAATTTGGTTTCAGACGAGCTTGCTGCCCAGTTAAGCGAGCTAGAAAACGAGCGCTTAAATTTAGTGACTGCCGTTAAAGAAACGCGCCTAATCGCTCTTGGAGTTTGTATTTGCGCTTGGGTTGCGATGAGTCGATTATCAGACGACGGCATATTTGGCGCGGCGTGCGGCGCGGTGTCTTATGCGGCAACCATGAGTCTCTTGACTGCTTCGAAAAGACGAAGATTTAGAGCAAATTTTAAACAGCAAATCATAGAAAATATCGTAAAAAAACACGGTCTTAGCTACGATAAAGACCGCGGGCTGGGGCTTGATGACTTTTTTACGATTTATGATTGCAGAGTCGATGAGTGGAGCAGCGAGGATCTCATTGAGGGCGATATAGATGGTGTTAGCGTCAAATTTAGCGACTTTTACGCGGCTAAAAAGATAAAGAATAAAAATAATACCGAAACCGTTGTGCAATTTAAAGGCGTGCTTTTTAAGGCCGATTTTAATAAAAAGCTAAGCTCCATAACTCAAATTTCGCATGTAAATTCAAAAAATTTAAAAATATACGGTGAAAAAGCAAATATGGACGACGTGAGATTTGAAGAGATATTTGACGTCTATGCAACCGATCAAATAGGCGCTAGATATGCGCTTAGTCCTGCTTTGATGGAGAAATTTACTGAGCTTTGTTTTAGATTAGGTGCGCCCGTAAATGCCGTTTTTAAAGACAATCAAATACTTATTGCGATGGAGACAGGTCTGGATAGTTTTGAACCAAATATAAATAAAACACTAATGAGTAATGAAACTATAGCGCTTTACGAGAGCGAGATAGCAAGCTTTATTCAGATAGTAAAAGAGTTAAATTTAAACCGCAAAATTTGGTAAGCTTGAAATTTGGACGGCTTTGTGGGTCGCAGCTCAAATTTGAATGCAATGATAAAATTTTACGTAAATTTAATCACGATATAGCATAAATATTTTCTAAACATTAAAGCGTTTTTGTAGTATAGTCGCCTTACAAATCCACACAAAGGAGTCGTCATGAAAAAGTTGGTTTTAGCGATCTTTTTGGCGTGTTTGGCGTTGTCTTCGGCTCAGGCCGGCAAGAGCCATGGCGATGGAGCGCAGGCCGTGTCTAAAGGGCAGTGGGCTACGGTGGTACAGATTTTTACAAAAGGTTGCTATAGCGAGAACGATACCGCATCGTGCAAGGATTTGGGCGAGATATATGAGTACGGCAGAGGCGGCGAGACTGATCAGCGCGTGAAAAAGGACGCTGCTTTATCAAAGCAAGCTTATGAAAGATGTTGCGAAAAGAGCAATGGACTAAGAAAAGACTGCTGCAGAAAAGTAGGCAAATAATCGCAGCGTCTGAAGTTGTTGTTTTTATGTATGCGGCCGCTTGTAAGGTCAAATGTGACTTCTCAAGCGGTTCACATATCCAATTTATTATTTGGCCAACTCTGGCTCAAATTTATCAAATTTTACTTCTTTGGTGTTATCGCGTAGGTATGTGTCGTGAGACTACAAATTTGGGTTCGGTCGATATTTTATAAATTTGCCGGGCTTGTTTTGTATTTTATTCGGTCAAATTTTGATCGTCAGCCTGAAGTACTTTTTCTAGCTTTTTATTGTTTTTGCCGTATTTTTCAAGATATAGCTGCTGCTGTTCGTTGAGGGCTTTAAAAATTTGCGCTCGCTCTTCGCCGCTCGTTATTTCAAGCAGTGCTTGCGCCCAGTTAGCAGGGTAACCAAAGCCGTATTCGCCTATGCCAACAAGAGTTTTTTGCATTCGCTTGGCGTCATAGTTTAGATTGTGAATGGGGTAGGTCGGGATGATTTTTAGCGTTTCTCGCTCCGCTATTTCGCAGGAGATCAGTTCTTTTGCTAGCTCGATACGTATTTTTAAAATTTCTTTGATCTGATCGTTTGTGTAGCGATTTGACTTGCGCGAGTTTGCTTTTTGCATGATTATAAAATGCCTTAAAATTTAAAAACCGAGATCCAAAAGCAGATATTTGTCGTCAAATTTTGCTTTGCGTTTTGTCTGTTTTTATGATCTTGTCGGTTTGTGTAATTTTTATACCGCTTATTTCTCGCAATCTTTTGCAGTTAGCTTTATTCGGCCAAAAGGCAACCCGTTTGGTAGGTGGTAGTTCATTATGATACTTTTTGCCCTTTGCAATAGCGCAAGGGTATCTTCGTCGAGGCAAAATTCTTCCACCAAAAGCTCTTTCATGGTAGATAAAAATTCTTTTTTGTTTTCTCCGGAAATAGCTTTCCAGTTTATATCTTGCGATTCTTCAAAAATATATTTGTAAGTGAGTATGTCGTTTTCACAGCTTATATCGGCAATTTTTACGCCATCGTAATCAGCTTGATTTAAAGTAGATTTTGCGCCGATAACGGCTAGTCTTAGATACGGACTGCACTCCGCGCCAGCCAGAGCTAGTGCAAGAGCGCAAACGAGACAAATTTTTCTCATCTTTTTGGCGTTACTAGCATATTGACGTAGCGGCCTTCTAGCAACGGCTCTTTATCGCGGTCGGAGACGTCTTTTACCATCTCCCAGACCTTTTGTAGCATTGCGACGCCCGCTTCAGGGTTGCTCATCTCGCGGCCTTTTAAAAATACGCGAAATTTGACGTGTTTGCCCTCTTCTAGAAACTCAAGCGCATGCTTGACTTTATAATTTATGTCATTTTGAGCGATTTTGACGGAGAGTTTGATCTCTTTTACTTCGATCGTTTTTTGCTTTTTCTTGGCCTCTTTTTGCTTTTTTTCCTGCTGGTAGCGGAATTTGCCGTAGTCCATTATCTTACAAACGGGAGGTTTAGCGTCAGGCGCGATTAGCACCAGATCAAGCCCCATTTTCTCGGCGATTTTCAAGGCCTCTACTCTTGAGATGACGCCGTATGCGGTGCCGTCGTCTCCCACGCATCTCACTTCGCTCGCTCTGATATCTTCGTTGAGCAACACTTCGTTTTCTTTAGCCAATTAGTTTTTTCCTTTAAGTTGAAATTTGTTGATTATATCCAAAAATATTGTGTTTTTATTGTGTTTTTCGTAGAAATTTATTGCGCTGTGACAATTTTTGCAGATTTTGGTAAAAGCCAGGTTTAGCATAAAGCCGCGCCTAGCTCAAATTTAGCGGATTTTGGTCCGTATTTCAAAAAGTTACCTCGGCGAGTTTTGATTTTAGTAGCTCGACGAATTCATCCAGCTTCATATCTTTTTGCTCTCTGGTCGTGCGGTCGCGCAGAGCGATGGCGCTATTTGCCACTTCGTTGTCGCCCAGTACCGCGATCATCGGTACACGCTGTTTTTCTGCGGTGCGGATGCGTTTGTTTAGACTCTCGTTTTTGCTCGCGATTTCGCTATCTACGCCGATTTTGCGAAGCTCTTTGGCGACGGTTTTAGCGTAGTCTAGATGCGCGTCGCTGATCGGCACGATGACTACTTGCGTCGGAGCGACGAAAAACGGCAGCTCGCCGCCCGTGTGCTCGATCAAGATGCCGATAAATCGCTCAAAGCTTCCCAGTAGCGCGCGGTGAAGCATGACGGGCTGTTGGCGTTCGTTATTTGCGTCGATGTAGCCTAGATCAAAGCGCTCAGGTAGGTTGAAATCTACCTGGATCGTGCCGCACTGCCATTTTCGTTTTAGCGCGTCGGTGATTTTTATGTCGATTTTTGGACCGTAGAATGCGCCGCCGCCCTCGTCGATACCGTATTTAAAGCCGTTTTCGTCAAGCGCTTCTTTTAGAGCTTTCGTCGCTGTTTCCCAAATTTCGTCCCCGCCGATAGCTTTTGCAGGCTTGGTCGAAATTTCCATCTCGTAGTGGAAGCCGAAATTTTCCATTATTTTGCCGGCGAATTTTAAGATTTCTAAGATATTTTCTTTGATTTGGCTCGGCATACAAAAGATGTGCGAGTCGTCCTGGGCAAATTCGCGCACCCTGAAAAGTCCATGCAAAACGCCGCTTTTTTCATGGCGGTGAACCACGCCGTATTCGAAAAATTTAAGCGGCAAATCGCGGTATGAGCGGATGTCTGACTGATAGACCTTGATATGACCGACGCAGTTCATCGGCTTTATGCCGTATTCTGACTCGTCGATCGTCGTAAAGTACATATTTTCTTTGTAGTTTGCGTAGTGACCGCTCTTTTTCCATACGTCGGCTTTTAGTAGCTCTGGTCCGCGCACTGGCTCGTAGCCTCGGTCGCGGTGAGCTTTATATAAAATTTGCTCTAGTTTGGAGCGCAAACGTCCGCCGTTTGGCAACCATATCGGCAGGCCGCCGCCCACTTCATCATCAAATGTAAATAACTTCATCTCGACGCCAAGCTTCCTGTGGTCGCGTTTTTTGGCCTCTTCGATGATGCGGATGTGCTCTTTTAGACTCTCTTTGTCGGCAAATGCCGTACCGTAGATGCGGTTTATCATCTCGCGCGTTTCATCGCCGCCAAGATACGCACCGGCTACGCGGGTTAGTTTAAAAAATCTTAAAAATTTGGTATTTGGCAAGTGCGGTCCACGGCACAAATCCTCGAAATTTCCTTGCTTGTAGCTGCTGACTTCGCCTTCGGGGATACGTTTTAGC
The DNA here is from genome assembly GCF_938045225.1 of uncultured Campylobacter sp. GTDB lineage: Bacteria > Campylobacterota > Campylobacteria > Campylobacterales > Campylobacteraceae > Campylobacter_A. The sequence goes on along the minus strand of NZ_CALINL010000159.1, from coordinate 1,965 downwards.
ACCTCTTGTTTTAGTTCGTCGTCTTTAAATTTATCGCTCATAAAGGCTTTTGTGGAACTTGCTTTGACGATATCAAGCTTAGCTTCGGCTAGCTCTTTCATCTTGGCCTCTATCGCCGCTAGGTCTTCGTCGCTAAGCTTGCTATTGGCCTCATCGACCTTAAAATCATAATAAAATCCGTCCTCGACGTTTGGTCCGACGAAAAATTTAGCCTGCGGATAAAGCTCTTTGATAGCCTGCGCCATGAGGTGCGCACAGGAGTGTCTGATGACGTTTAGCGCGTCGGGGGAGTTGTCAAAATAAATCGGTTCTGCGGCGTTTTCTCGCCCGTTGATACTCTGAGTATCGACTATGTTTCCATCCAGTTTGTATGCGATGATATCGCTCATTTTGCGTCCTTTTTATCGAAGCATCTTTCTTACGCTGAAAGAATTGGGCTTGATTTTAGCTAAAATGTTTTTAAGCTTTACTTAATGTTTTATTTGATTTGGGTTTAAACGGCGGTCAAATTTGAGTTTTGAATATAGTAGAATATATTGATTAAAATTTAAATATTGTTAAATCGGTAATATTATCAATATAGTTTATTATATTTTAAGAAAACTATCGCTAATATTTTATCGAATGAATCATGCATTTATCTCGTCTTTGCACTGTTTTGATTCATTTTTCTCCCGAATTGCGCAAAGGAGTGGTTGCCTTTGCGCTTTAATCATTAAATTTTACTTCAAAATAAAACATAATATATTTTTAGCTTTAGTAGGCAAATTTGACAAAAATTTAGCGTTCGGGTTTACGGTACGAAAGATAAAACAAATTTGAAAATTTGAATCAAAAGAAGCGAAATGGTGGCCCCGAATGGACTCGAACCATCGACCACTACCATGTCAAGGTAGTGCTCTACCAACTGAGCTACGGGACCGAAAAATGGAAATTTACCCAAAATAATATTGAAATTAGCTTAAATTTTGCGATTTTTCGTAAAAAGCAAAATTTGAGAGCAATCGCATTTTGTCAAATTTGATCCCGCTCTGCGATCTGAAAATAAAATTACATAAAAGATTACACCTTAATAGAAAAATCTTGATAAATCTTAAAAATAAAATCTCATAAATTCATATCTCGTTAGTCAAATTTACATTAAATCCCCTAAATTTAGGGATATTTATGACAGAGCAAATTTTTAATAAAATCCACGATCTTCTTAGCAAAAATGGGGCTAAATTTAGAGTGATAGAGCATGAGAGTGCTAGGACTTCAGAGGAGGTCGCTAAGATAAGAGGCACTAAGATGAGCCAGGGTGCAAAGGCGCTGGTATGCTCTATAAAAGGCGTAGATGAGGAGAAATTTAGGCAAATTTTTAAAGGTGAAAATGTGCTAGATGGCTACTTACTAGATGATGAAAAGCCAGCGATGAAGGCTGGTAAAATTTACTTGCTAGCGGTCTTGCCAGCTGACGAGCAGGCTGATCTTGACGCGCTTACGCAAAAATTTGATGGCAAAAGAGCAAGCCTTGCTAGTCCAGAGGAGGTTACAGCGCTTGCTGACTGCGTTTTTGGCTCGGTTCCGCCATTTAGCTTTCATAAAAATTTGCACCTTGTTGTGGATGAGAGTTTGCTAGAGCGAAACGAGGAGATCGCCTTTAATGCAGGACTTCTTGATAGATCGCTCGTCCTAAACGCAAAAGACTACGCTAGGATAGTAAAGCCGGTATTTGTTAAATTTGCAAAAGAAAAGTGCTAGGCTAACCACTTCCTAGCACATTTTTGATCGGGAGAAAAATGAATTTAAGTAATGCAAAGACGAGAAATTGCTAAATTCATTTCAATGACAAATATTATCAGGGATAATCTTAAAATATAATAAAGTATATTGATAAAATACGCATATTTTAGGGATACTTATCTTTATATATAAAAAAATATATTTTAAAATCCAAAAATTTTGGCTCAAATTTTACTAAAT
>NZ_CALINL010000158.1 GCF_938045225.1 uncultured Campylobacter sp. | reverse complement strand
TTTCTTTGCGGCGAGCGAGCGCTACGATCTTGTAGCCTTCGCGGCTTAGCATCCTAGCTATCGCTTCGCCAAAACCTGACGTAGCTCCCGTGATAAAAGCCGTTCCCTTCATATTTTCTCCTTATTCGGTGATCAAATTTGACTCTAGCCCCATCGCCCTTAGATACTGCGCGTTGATCTCTTTTTTGCCGATGATTGCGTAGTCTAGGGCATTTAGCCCGTTATCATCCACTGCCTGCACGTCCGCACCGTTGTCTACCAAAAGCTGCAATACCTCCACGTCCGCCGCCCCTGCCGCGCTCATCAGCACGCTTTTTGACGCCGCGTCAAAGTCACAGAGCTTCACGAAGCTCGGCAGTTGGGCGCTTAAATTTGAGCTATATGCAAGCTTGGTGCTCACGTCTATCAGCCTTTTGTTTACCAGCGCTCCGTTTTCGAGCAGAAATTTGACTAAATTTATATCGTTTAGCTGCACGGCCTTAAAAAGCGGAGTGACGCCAAGCAGATTTGCATAGTTTACGTCCGCGCCGCTAGAAACCAGAAGCTTTACGTTGTTTAAATTTTTAAGCGCGAAAAATAGCGAACTCTCAAATCCGTAGTTTAAATTTACTCCCGCGTGCAAGAATTCCTTTATCACATCCTCGCTTTTTTCGTAAAGAAGCGCGACATTAAATGCGTTTTGTAGCGAGGCTTGCGAAACGGAGCCTGAATATATCGCCTCATTTATGCCGTATTTTGTAAAAGTCGGGTCGCTAACCTTTCTCGCAAACTCGTCCATATCGCCGTTTTGCAGAGTCGCGGCGGCAAATTTTAAAAACTCGTTTGCAACCTTTGAAGCGTAATAAATCGCGCTACCTTCGTCTATTTTGAAATTTGATTTGTAGTAGTTTACGAGCGGCTCAAGCGCGGCGTTGTAGTCTTTGTTAAAGTCCTTAAAAACGGTGAAGTTACCTAAGCTTTGATGTCCCCAGAAACGAAGTCTAGCTCTATTTTGCGCTACGAGTTTTTCGTATTCGTCGGGACTTTCTAGCTCTTTAGCGTAAATTTCAGGTGCATAGGAGGCTTTTAGGATCTTAAATTTAAACTCGTTTAAATTTTTAGTCGCTAAATTTCCGACGCAAGCAAGGCTCTCAGCGCGGATCTTTTGAGCGGCCGAAAGTAAAATTTGAGCCTCTTTTATCCCCAGGATAGAGTCGTTGCAGTTTAGTTCAAATTCTCCCGAAAAGGTTAAATTTTGAGAGAAAAATCGCTGCTTTTCAGTCAATGCGTCATCGCAGCTAAAGCTAGCAAAAACAAAAGAAAACGATAAAAATATCGGCAAAATAAATCTCATCGTATGCCTTAATATCTTTTAATTTTGATAATTCTACCAAAAAATAATTTGGTAAAAATAAATTTACCGCTCATTAAAGCAAACATCCGCAAACGCGGCTTTTAGTTTCTCGTAAAGCGGAGTAAAAGGCACGCCGTTTACGCGCACTTCGGCGATAGACGTGATGAAGTTCGTATCTCCGCTCCAGCGCGGCACTAGGTGATAGTGCACGTGCTCTGCGATACCCGCACCGGCGCGTTTGCCCACGCTGATTTTCACCGCATCTTTACGCACCATC
>NZ_CALINL010000157.1 GCF_938045225.1 uncultured Campylobacter sp. | reverse complement strand
ACAAGATAAATTACGTGATAAATGGATTGAGGACAAGAAAAATAAAATGCTTGTAGTAGATGAGGATGAAATTGCAGATGTTGTTGCACTCTGGACAAAAATTCCTGTAAAGAAGATCACAGAAAATGACTCTCAAAGACTCAATAATCTTGAAAAAGTTTTACATGAAAGAGTTGTAGGGCAGGAGGAGGCTGTAAATGCAGTAGCCAGAGCAATAAGAAGAGGTAGAGTGGGTCTTAAAGATCCAAAAAGACCGATCGGTTCATTTTTGTTCTTAGGACCTACAGGTGTCGATAAGACTGAACTTTCAAAAGCACTTGCATACAGCATGTTCGGATCTGAAAGTGCACTTATTCGTGTAGATATGAGTGAGTACATGGAAAAGCATTCGGTTTCAAAGATGGTAGGATCACCTCCGGGATATGTAGGATATGATGAGGGCGGTCAGCTCTCCGAGAAGGTTAGAAGAAATCCTTATTCTGTAATACTTTTTGATGAGATTGAAAAAGCTCATCCGGATGTATTTAATATACTTTTGCAAGTGCTTGATGACGGACATATTACAGATTCGAGCGGCAGAATAGTTGACTTTAAGAATACGGTTATTATTCTTACTTCAAATGCCGGTGCACAAAGAATAGTAGAGCCGAAACATCTTGGTTTTGCTTCAAGTACTGATGATGAAAAAGACTATTCAGCAATGAAGAGTAATGTTATGGATGAAGTAAAGCAAATGTTTAAACCCGAGTTTTTAAACCGCCTTGACGACACGATAATCTTTAATCCTCTCGATGAAGACGGGCTAATAAAAATCGTAGATATAATGTTTAAAGAGCTTGAAAAAACGCTGCAAAATCGCGGCATAAAAGCAAGCCTAAGCGAAGAGGCGAAGAAATTTATCGCGGGTGCTGGCTTTGACATCGTTTACGGTGCTAGACCTTTGCGCCGAGCGCTATACGAGCTAGTCGAGGATCCGCTAGCCGATATGATCCTGCGTGACGAGCTTGAAAGCGGCGACGAGATCGTAATCGGTAGCGACAAAGAAAAAATAACGATCTCTAAAATTTAAACCGAATTTACGGTCGCGCTCACGGGTGCGGCCGTTTTTAGCGACCTTAAGCAAGAGTCCTGATTTATAAAAAAGTTGTGGTTTTTACGGTCAAATGGCAGCAACGAGAAGCCGACGCTTGACTGAGATCGCAAACTGAACGCATAACGTCAAATCATCGTATCGTGAGCATTTTCTAAACAATCATATTGAAGTAAGCCAAATTTAATTAAATCGAATTACAATAAAATTATTTCTTTATACTATCAACCTCATGACAACTAGAGATAGCCCCCATATCGCAAGATTTTTTAAAAAGCTTTATCGCCATTGCTAAGTCTTGTTTTACTCCCTTGCCGTCCTTGTATAGTTGCGCTAACCTATGACAACCTAGCAAAAATTGATTATCGCTGTTTTCGCATACTGTTTGATAAAATTCGTGCGCCTTGTCGTAATCGCCCTCTATCTCGTATAACTCTCCAAGCTGCACGCATCCTATTTTGCGAGACTTATCGCAAGCTCTCATATAATACTCTTTTGCTTTTTTCGTATCACCGATATCGACATATCTATCTCCTATGGCTTTACACGACGGATAATCATAAAGTTCGCAGGCTTTTTCGTCAAATTTTACGTCATCGACGTAATTTCCGACCATAGCGCATCCCATCTCGTTTTGCATATCGCAACTTCTTTTATAAAAATCGATTATTTTTTCTTCATCCTGCCTTTTTCGACCTCTATTGTCGTACCAATATACATATAGGTCTGCGGCATTAAGGCATCCATTACTTGATCCCATTTCGCAGGATTTAATGTAAAGCCTTTGTCCTACCTCATATTTGAACTTTGATTCATAGTATTTACCTAAATTTTTACATCCTTCAGGGTAGCCCAAAATACAAGATTTTTTAAAAGAATTATAGACCGCATCCGACTTTTCGTTATCTCTTTTTTGCAAAAGTCCAAGCTCATTGCAACCGACAGCATCGCCGTTTCGGCAAGCTAAAGCATATAAAACGGTAGCTTTTTTATAAAATTCGAAGGATCTAGATTTATCTTTAAAGGCATCCTTAAACCGACATCCTGAATGATAAAAATCGCCTAGAAAACGACAACCTAAAGCGCTATTTAACTCGCAAGCTTTTATAAATAGTTTTTCGGCAGTTGAGTCGTCAAAGCTTACTGCTTTAGCGTTGCAATATAAATTTCCCAAGCCGCCGCATCCGTCGCCGTTATTTTTATCGCAAGCTTTTCTATATAGTTCAGACGCTGCTTCATAGTTTTTTTTCGTACCCCAGCCTTTTTCATACAAAAGACCCGACAAATAGCAACATGCCGCATCGCCTTTTTGACATTCTCTTTTAAATTTTGCCTCATTTAGATTAAAGATCTTTATGATATTTTTATCGGTTAGCCACTCTTTTGCGTCGCAACCGCTCTGATTACCGTATCTGCATGATTTTTTATAAAATTCTAACGCTCTTTGCGAGTCTTGCTCTATGCCCAAGCCTATTTCATGAGAAAAACCGATACTAAAGCATCCATATCCGTCCTCCGCTTCGCAAGCTTCATTGTAGAACTCGTTTGCCTTTTCGTAATCTTGTTCCATATTGTCGCCTAAGTACCCGTCTCCAAGCGCCGTTAAATTTTGATCCGATGCTTCAAGTTCCTCTACTTTATATTTTGATTCGTTGTAGTTATTGAAATTTGAAATACTTCTTATCTGTAATCCGTTTAAAGCCAAAGCCAAAAATAAAAATAAAATAATCTTTTTCATTATAGTTTTTTAAAATTTAAATCATACGTTTGTATGTTTTTAGTGTATAAATTTGCAATATGCGCCGTTATCTCCGCTTTTATTCTCCGCTTAGCTCCTCGGCCACCTGGGCGGCGAGTTTTAGCTTTTCGCTATCAAAATGCGTGTAGATGCGCGAGGTGTTTAGGCTCGCGTGTCCGAGTGCTTCTTGCACCAAAACCAGGTCTTTTTGTTTTTTATAAAGCATTGTGGCAAAGGTGTGGCGCAGCATGTGAGCGCCGTTTTTTTCCTTGCGGATTCCGGCTTTAAAGAGGATCTGCTCGACGATGCGGCTCACGTAGGCTTGCGTTAGGCGCTTGCCTTTTTTATTGATAAAAAGATATCCTTCTTTATTTATATAGTTTATCGCGATCGCGTCCAGATGGGCTTCGATGAGGCGGCGCTTGATCATGACGACGCGGTATTTGTTGCCTTTGCCGCGGATCCTGATGACGTAGAGCTCGCCGTCTTCTGCGATATCTTTGCGCTTTAGGTTTAGCGCCTCGCTCACGCGGATACCCGTAAAAATAATGATTTTTATGATGAGCTTGTTGCGGTTGGCGTTGCTTTTAAACTCCGCGTTTTCGATCGCTTCCAAAAATCTCTTGACCTCATCCTCGCTCATAAACTCAGGCAGCTTTTGCCCGCGCGCTCCGCCCACGCCGCCCCAGTTTTTCAGCTCGATGTCAAAGACGTGCGCCTTGCCGTCCTCTTCGTTTTGCTTATCCAAAAATGCGAAAAAATTTATCGCGCTTATGCGGTAGTTTTTCTTGCTCGCGTCGCTAAGCCCGCCCGTGACGCTAGCTAGCACCTCGCTTAGTAGCTCTTCGTCGATCTGCTTTAGGCTCTCTAGCTCGTAAAATTTGAGCGTCTCGAATATCTTTTTAAGAGGATTAAAGTATGTATTTATACCCGTTAGTCCCGCGTTTCTAGCCGATTTTACGAGGCCGTCTAGCTGATCGATATTTTTTATATCGCGGCTAAGGGCAAAATTTACGCTTGCTAGCGCCTTTGGGTCGCGAAGCTCCTTGTTTGAGAGCGAGCTAAGCTTAAATTTGACGTATCTAGTCAGCCAAAATATAAACGAGTTTTCAAAACTATCTTTGCAATCAAGCGCGTATTTCAAGATATTTTCCTTAAATTTTTAAAAATTTGAAAAGCATTATAACCAAACGCTTCTAAAAAATAAATTTTGGGATAATCTGAAAAACAATTTTAATCAAAATATTAATATTATCATTTAAGTTAAGTTATGATAAAGTTGCGAAACCATTTTGATTCAAAGGAGAAAAAATGCAATCAACGCTAGGTTCGCGTCGTAGCTTTATCGCTGCGGCGGGTGTTTTTATAGCGGCGACCGCGCTTAGGGCCGCTCCGAATACTTTTGAAAAAACCAAAGGTCCGCGCTACGGCATGGTCATCGACCTCACGCGCTGCGTCGGCTGTCAGTCGTGCACGATGAACTGCGCAATGGAAAATAACGTCCAAGCAGGCGCCTTTAGGACGATCGTTTCGGAGTACGAAGCTAGCGACAAAGACGGCAACCGCGCCGTTATCGCATCGCTACCGCGCCTTTGTAATCACTGCGAAAATCCCGCCTGTATCGACGTTTGTCCGACGGGCGCTAGCTACCAAAGAAGCAACGGCATCGTCAAAGTAAATAGCACCGAGTGCATCGGCTGCGCTCTATGCGCCGAGGCCTGTCCGTATCACGCCAGATACCTAAGCATGCAGACCTATAAGGTCGATAAATGCACCTTTTGCGATCACAGACTGCGCGAGGGATTGCTACCTGCGTGCGTAGAGACCTGCGTCGGCGGAAGCCGCATAATAGGCGATCTAAACGACGAAAACTCAAATATCAGAAAATTTTTAGCCGCTCACGAGACGATGGTACTAGATAGTCCGAAAAATACCCATCCGCAGGTTTTTTACTACGGCGTG
>NZ_CALINL010000156.1 GCF_938045225.1 uncultured Campylobacter sp. | reverse complement strand
GGCGGACTTTGAAGAAGCCCGGGTTGTCCTCGATATCGCCGTAGTGCGAGGCGTTTAAATTTTTATTTTCTATTATTATATCTTGCTTAAAGCGTTTATCGTAAGGCGACAAAAAGCCCGTGCCGTTTGCGCTTATATCTAGCTTGCCGCAAACAAATCCGTTGTTTAGATAGTAGCGATCTTTGTGGTGGCTTACGGCATTTAAATTTAGTAAATTTCGTAGGATTTCTTTATCAGAGGAGGCGACTTCCTTTTCGCTCACTCCATCAAGTAGTTTGGTTAAAAAATCTTTCACAAATTTGCTTTGACTTTTGCGACGGCTTCTAGGAATTTATCTTGCGCAAAGCCGTATTCGTCGAGACACATTAGCGTATTTTGCAGATTATCGTCGTTTAGTTGATCAAATAGATTTACGGCATTTTTTACTACTTTGAGCGCTTTTGAGTAGCTTTTTATGTGTTCAGGCGCATCATCCGGGTTGTTTGAATACAAAATTGCGTCGACAAGCTCGGGTTCAAGATTCCATTGTTCAAAAATTTTGGCAGTCACTGTTTCATTTGAAATGCCTACGATTTCATTTTCTAGCTCAGATACATCAAATGGACTTGAAATATTTTTTAATTTTGCCTTAAAATCATCAACTTTTCCGGTTTCGTTTAGTTCATTAGAGATGACGATTTTACCTACTTCTAGCATAAAAGAGGCCGGACTTAAAACTGCAAGATCGCTAGCGTTGATTTTTGAATACCAGTTATACATTAGAGCATTTTGCATTATAGAAATATTTAAAAAATCTTGACTGGTAATACCATATGGATCTAAATTTATCTTAAAGCTTTTTTTTACTGCGCTTGATAGGGCAAAGCCGCGTATAGTTGCCATGCCAAACAGCGTAATCGCTCTTGATATCGTGGTTATTTCTCTGCTAAACCCATAAAGAGGTGAGTTTGCGGAACGTAATATATTTGCCGTTAACATAGGATCTTTTTCGACTATTTGAGACAGGTCGTTAAGCGAGCTATTTTCATCCGAACATGCTACTTGAATTTTCACTATAGTATCATCAAGCGGCGGAAGAGCCTTTATGTGTTTATAAATTGATTCATTCATTTTTTGCACTTTACATCAAGATTTTATAAGCCACAATTCTACACTAAAAGGCTTTTTAAAAAACTTAAATAGATATGTTAAGCTTATTTTAGCGACTAAATAGTATAATCTCGCAAATTTTTTAAGAGGAGAGAAGATGGCAGTAAGTATTTACTATGACAAAGATTGCGATTTAAGCTTGATTAGAAGCAAAACCGTGGCGATGATAGGTTTTGGCTCGCAAGGACACGCGCATGCTGAAAATTTACGCGATAGCGGCGTAAAAGTGATCGTGGGTCTAGCAAAGGGCGGTAAAAGCTGGGCGAAGGCCGAGGCGAAGGGCTTTGAGGTAAAAACCGTAGCCGAAGCCGCAAAGGCTGCAGACGTCATAATGATACTGACTCCCGACGAGCTTCAAGCTGAAATTTTCGAGCGAGATATAAAACCGAATTTAAACGAGGGCGACGCGATAGCTTTTGGACACGGTTTTAACGTGCATTTCGGACAGATCAAAGCTCCTGAAGGCATCGACGTCATCATGATCGCTCCAAAAGCGCCTGGCCATACGGTAAGAAGCGAATTTGTACGAGGCGGCGGCATCCCTGATCTAATCGCCGTAGAGCAAAACGCAAGCGGAAAAGCAAAAGAACTAGCTCTAAGCTACGCTAGCGCGATCGGCGGCGGCAGAACGGGTATCATAGAAACTACCTTTAAAGACGAGACCGAGACCGATCTTTTCGGCGAGCAGGCGGTGCTTTGCGGCGGACTTTGCGCGCTAGTAAACGCAGGTTTTGAGACGCTAGTGGATGCCGGATACGAGCCTGAGATGGCGTATTTTGAGTGCTTGCACGAGCTAAAACTGATCGTTGATCTAATGTATCAAGGCGGTATGGCTGATATGCGCTACTCTATCTCAAACACCGCAGAATACGGCGACTACGTGAGCGGTCCGCGCGTCATCGGCGAAGATAGCAAAAAAGCTATGAAAGAAATACTAAAAGAGATCCAAAACGGTAAATTTGCAAAAGACTTTATCCTCGAGCGCAAGGCCGGATACGTGCGCATGAACGCAGAGCGCGGCATCGCCGAGAGAAGTCTGCTAAATCAAACCGGCAAAAAACTACGCTCCATGATGCCTTGGATAAGTGCGGGCAAACTCATCGACCAAAGCAAAAATTAATTGAACTCGAAACCTAGAAAAAAAGCCGCGAAAAGGCGCTCCAAAAAGGGGCGCTCGCGCGGCGGACTAAAGCTACTACTTTCCGTTTTTCTCATAGCCTGTATCTTGATTGCAGGGGCATTTTATCTGCTGGACGTCAGGGTAAAAGTCAAAAGCGACAACGCGCTAATCGCTAAAATCGAGCGGTATTTCGGCGATAAAAGCGAGCCCGAGCAAAAGCAAAATTTAACCCATAAGCCAAGCCTTTCAGTCTCAAATGGCTCTGAAAAAGTTACCATAAAAGACGCGCAAGCCGCGTCAGGCGTGCACTCGAGGGCAAATTTGACCGATATAAAGGCGCTTTTTGACGAGGCGGAAGCTAAAGGTAAAGTAAAAATCGGCGGCGAAAAAGCTAGAGCCGAAGATAAAAACGATCAAAATTTGCCAAACGAGCAGGCTAAATTTGATAAAAGCGGGCAGGGTACGCCTGCAACCAAAGATAAAATCTCGCCCGAGAGCGTAAATTTAGCATCTCGCGACACTTCCGAGCTTGGCGAAATGAGCGCTAAAAAAGTCGGCGAGTTAAATTTGACAAATTTAAGCTCTAAAAACGAATCCGCTAAATCCGCACAAAATAGCGGCGATACCGTTAAATTTGATGGCTCGCAAGCACCTCAAAGAACGCATATTTTTGAAAATTCCGAAGCCGTGATCTTTGACGATACGCCTATGCCGCAGGCGCAAAATAGCCCCCTCGAGCAAGCGTTAAAAAAAGATAAAATCCATATCGAATTTAGCGACGCAAACGATCAGGCGGGGCAGGTTGAAGTAAAATTTGACGCCGAAAATGCGCCGCAAAGCACCGAGAAAAACGAGCAAGAAAAGATCGAAAAAGAAAAGCCTAAAAAAGACGAAAAAGCCCAATTTGCAGACTCGCAAAAGACGGATAAAAAAAGCTCGACCAAAACAAATGAAGTAAAAGCCGCCGTAAAAGCGGGCTACAAACCACGCCTAGTCATCATCATCGACGACGTGGCATACAAACACCAAGTAGACGCGATAAAATCGGTAAATCTAAAGCTCACGCCGTCATTTTTCCCAGCAACCTCCGCCCACCCCGAGACGCCTGTTTTGGCGCGGCGTTTTAGCTTTTATATGATCCACCTGCCTATGCAAGCTCTAGGCGGCTTTAAGGGTGCTGAGATCGGCACTCTGACGGTAAACGACGACTACGAAAGGATCGCAAAAAAACTGCAAAGTATCAAGCGAGATTTTCCTGATCTAAAATACATCAACAACCACACGGGTAGCCGTTTTACGAGCGATGCGGCCGCGATGGATAGGATGATGCGGGCGGTGCGGGACGAAAATTTGATCTTCGTCGATAGCAAGACAACCTCGCCGACTAAGGTTTACAGCGCGGCAAAAAAATACTCGATGCCATACATCGCACGCGACGTATTTTTGGATCACGACGGCTCAAAAGCGGCTGTGCGAAAACAGCTAAAATACGCCGTCGAGCTAGCCAAAAAGCGCTCCTACGCCATCGCAATCGGCCATCCGCACAAAAACACGATCGAAGTCCTGCAAGAAAGCGCCAAACTCCTGCAAGAGGTCGAAGTCGTCTATCTAAAGGATCTCTTTTGAACGTCTTAACCGAGCTTCCTAGCGGCCTTTTGCGTCTAAAAAAGCTGCCGACAAAGCTCTATTTCGAGGGAAATTTGGCTCTACTTGAGCGTCCAATGGTCTCTATCGTGGGCTCAAGAAAGGCAAGCGCCTACACCAGGCAGTGCGTAGAGGCGCTGGCTAGGACGATGGCAAAAAGCGGCGTTTGCGTGGTTAGCGGTGCGGCCATCGGCGTAGATATCGCCGCGCACAAGGGTGCTTTTCCGCATACCATCGCGGTTTTTGGCAACGGACTAAACAAAATCTACCCGCCAAGCAACGCCAAAATAATCAAAGAAATTTACCAAAACGCGCTGGCTCTTAGCGAATACGCCCCAGACGAGCCGCCGCTTGCTTATAGATTTTTAGAGCGAAACCGCATCGTAGTCGCGCTCTCGCAGGCTCTAGTCGTGGCGCAGGCTGACGCCAAAAGCGGCTCAATGCAAAGCGCGCGCATGGCAAAAGAGCTTGGCGTGCCGATATTTACGCTGCCTCAGCGCCTAGGCGAAAGCGACGGGACAAACGAGCTAATAGCTAGCGGCGCGGCAAATTTAATAAACGATTTTGACGAATTTGCGCTTCGTTTCGGCGGCAAACCCGCGCCCGCGCAAGAGGATGAGGTGATAAAATTTTGCAAAAACGGCGCGAGCCTTGATGCGGCTTTGGCGAAATTCGGCGATAAAATTTACGAATACGAACTGGAAGGCAAGCTGCGAATATCGGGGCTTACGGTGTTTGCGGAGTAAAATTTAGCGTTAAATTTATGCCGCGCGAGTTTTTGTTAAAGAGGCGGTAAAGTTTGAAGTAAATTTTAGCTGCTTGACGGCGACAAATGCGCTCGGGCGACGTTTGATTTTGTAAATTTGACGGAGCGTGGCTATCAAATTTGAGCTTGCCCGCCGTCAAAGTCTGTCGCTAAATTTGAGAAAATCTAAAGGACGAAAATGAGCATAATGGCCATCGACGTGGGGCTAAAACGTATCGGCGTGGCGCTAGCCGTCGAGCAAACCGTGATGCCGCAGACGCCCGTACTGCGTAAAAATCGCAATCAAGCCGCGCGCGACGTTAGCGCCGTTTTGCGCGAATACGGAGCAAAAAAGCTGGTCGTGGGCGTGCCGCTTGGGGGATCTAGCGAGGACGAGATGCGAAGGCGGATCGCGCACTTCGTGTCGCTGCTCGAATTTGACGGCGAAGTGGTCTATCAAGACGAGGCGATGAGTAGCTTTGAGGCGAGCGAAATTTACGCCGAGAGTAGGCGCGACGGACGGCTGGACAGCATCGCTGCGATGATTATTTTAAAGCGGTATTTGGGGCTTTGAGCAAATTTGGCGCGCGGCAAAACGGCGGTAAATTTGAGTTTTGCGCTAGGGCTACGCCCGGGCCGTCTTAGCTGGTCGTTGCTAACGCGGACGGCGAGTAAAATTTGAGCTAATTTTACGCCCTCGCGATAAATTTAGCCGAGATTTTTGCATAAAATTTAAGAGCGGTTTTATCGGCGGATTTGCGAGTCAAATTTGACTTGCGGGTTAGGCAAGCTACGATTTGGAGGTAAATTTCATCCAAAAGTCAGCTGCTATCAGCTATAGCGCCGTATCCAATCATCCAGAAACCGCATTTGCTGCGCCGTATGAAATCTATGCTCGCCGTTTTTCATGACGGTAAGCGTTGCGCCGATTTGGTTTGCAAACTCGCAAATCGTTTCAAGAGAGGTTGGATCGTCATTTTCGACGTATAAAATATGCGTCGACGCCGTCCGGCAGACAGGATGCTCTCTGGCGTAGCAAAGATATTTCCAAGAAAGTTTTTCTCTAGATTCCGTCCCCAGCTCGCCCCTGTCTCGCAGCTCCTCCTCGCTCACGCGCGCCTGAAACATCATTTTTCAATTAAAATTTACATATTTACTAAAATACGCTCTTTTTATCCCCGCATCTTGCAAGGCATGCATGGCAAAAAACGCTCCGATACTGTTTGCTACGATCGTCACGGATTTGCGGCTTTTAAGGATGGACTCAAAATAAGGCGCAAATTCCTCTTTCGCCTCCCACGGCGTGCGCGCTTCGTAATCAAACCCAAGCACGTCGCTACCTGCAAAAAGCCGTCGGTAGCGGGCCGCTTCTGCCGCGCTTCCGTTTTTTCTGTGTATGTATACGACTATATCTTTCATGATTTTGCCTTTTTGCGGCGGGTAAGCGGCTAAAATAAAAGCGCTTTGGCGCCGCAGCTAGTTAAATTTGAGTAGGCCGTCCTCGTCAAATTTAAAACCGGGTCCCCAAACCACCTCCCAGTAGTATCCGTCCGGATCGGCAAAATACGCGTGATATCCGCCCCAAAACGCATCTTGGGGCTCTTTGACGATAGTTCCGCCCGCCTTTTTTACTAGCTCTATGACGCTATCCACGTCCTCTTTGTTTTTTACGTTATAGGCTAGCGTGATGCCGGCAAATCCGCTTCCCATCGGCGGATCGTTCTCGTCGATATCTCGCACCAGCGCGTCTAGCGGGTAGAGCTCAAATTTAGTCCCAGGTGTATTGAAAAAA
>NZ_CALINL010000155.1 GCF_938045225.1 uncultured Campylobacter sp. | reverse complement strand
GACGAGATAGCCGCGGCCGTCGCAAACGGCGCCTATGCCGTGCTCCTCGAGCAAAGATGCGAAGTCATCGATCCCGAGGTAGCCTTTATCAAGGTCGATAGCCTGAGCGCAGCGCTGATGCGGCTGATGCGCTTTGAGGCTAGCTACAAAAATCTCAAATTTTGCTCCGTTAATCCCGTGCAAAAGGCCTTGCTCGCGCGCATGAGCCTGGGCAAAAACTCTGACGGCAACGCAGCTAGCTTGCTACCAGAGGATGCGACGCGACTTTTTATAAAGATAATGAAAGCGGGCGCGGGGGATCTGTTTTTCACGGACGATCTAAAAATTTTATCCAAGATCGCGCCGCTTTACGACACCGTTTTTAGCGACGTAGACGCGGTTTGCGCGCAGGGCGGCTCGCTGTTTGCCTCTAGTGTCGTTTGCGAGGGCGTTTATTATCCAAACTTAAATTTCCCAAAAGTTTTTACGCACTATCTTTGCGGACTTTTGAAGTATCTGATCCGCGCGGGCTTTTCTTTTAAGCTTGGCGACACGCGAAATTTAGGACATTTTGAGCCCGTTTTTATAAATAAAAATTTTCGCATTGTGCCTTTTGGTGCGAGCTCTCAGGCTTTTATCGCAGAGAGCGACGATGAGCTTTTTGATATGGAAGCGGCATTTTTAGCGCGAAATTTTAGCGGCGGCATCGAGATCTGTATGCCCGAGGACTTTGCGGGAAGCGCGGCGGCTACGATGAGATTTAAGGATCTTGCCGAGCTAAAAAATCTTTCAAATTTTCACTACGCGCTCGTTAAATGCCAAAAAGAGGAGCTTGAGGCTATGCTAAATTTGAGCTCGCCCGAGCCTGATTTGTTCGGCGAAATTTTATAAAAAGCTCAAATTTGGCGCTGAGCTTGACGTCTTTATCTACTTCAAATTTAACCTGTTTTTTACAATCATCCGCTTTCTAGCCGCAAATTTGTCGCTAAATTTGACGGGTAAAAATACTTAACCAAAATTCCTGAAAAGCGCGCCACGGGCTTTTCGTGGGCGGTTGGCGCGGAGGCGGAGAGGCGAGCGCATTTGCAATAAAATGTTTTATTTTTGGCTGATCTTGAAGCAAACGCCCGTCGTGCAAAATCCGTAAAACCGCCGCCTCGATCAAATTTGCCAAATAAAAACGGCGGTAGAACGACGGGCGCGTTTTGGCGGATAAATTTGATTTTGGGCTAAATTTGCACGCAGAACCGCA
>NZ_CALINL010000154.1 GCF_938045225.1 uncultured Campylobacter sp. | reverse complement strand
ACAAAAAAGAAAGCGGCAATAAAGCGGGTCTTCCGTCTTGCGACGTGTTGATCGTAGGATCTGGCGGCGCCGGACTAAGAGCCGCCGTGGCAGTGAGGAAAAAATATCCAAATCTAACCGTCGTCGTCGTAAATAAAGGTATGCCGTCAAGAAACGCCACCTGTATGACCGAGGGCGGTATAAACGGCGTCATAGACTTTGAGCACGGCGACAGCCACGAGCTTCACGCATACGACATGGTTAAAGGCAGCGACTTTTTAGGCGATCAAGACGCGATCATCAAATTTGTCGAAAAGGCCACCGAGGCCATCCACGAGCTTGACTACGCCGGCATGCCGTTTAATAGACAAAAAGACAGCACCGTAGCTCGCCGTTTCGCAGGCGGGGCTAAATTTGAGCGCTGCAACTACGCCGCGGACAAAACGGGCTCTATCATGATGCATACTTGCCTTGACGAGGCGATCACGACCGGAGTCAAATTTCTACTCGATCACTACCTGCTAGATATCGGTATGGATAACGGCGTATGCGAGGGCGTGGTGCTAAGAGATATGCAAACGGGCGACGTAGTGCCGGTGCTGGCAAAAGCCGTGGTTTTGGCTACGGGCGGCTATACGAGAGTATTTTTTAACCGAACTTCTACACCTTTTAACGCTTCTGGCGACGGTATCGCGGCCACTCTTAGAGCAGGCGTAGCTTTTAAAGACCCGGAGATGCTTCAGTTTCACCCTACCGGAGTAGCAAACGGCGGCGCGCTTATCACGGAGGCAGCGCGCGGACTAGGCGGCAAGCTGATAAACAATCAAGGCGAGCGCTTTATGTCTAGATACTCTAAAAAAATGGAACTAGCTCCGCGCGACATCGTAGCTCGCTCGTTAGAGACCGAGATCCGCGAGGGACGCGGCTACGGCGAGTGTATGGGATCTTACGTACTGCTTGACGTCACGCATCTAGGCGAGGAAAAAGATCATGCACGAGCTACCGCAGATCCGCCACGTCGGACTACTTTTTGAAAATATGGATCTAGTTAAAGAACCGATAAAAATCCGCCCGACCGCACACTACTCGATGGGCGGTATAGAGATAGCCGAATTTGACGATATGAGTACGCATTTGTCTGGGCTTTTTGCCGCGGGAGAGACGTCGTGCGCATCTATCCACGGCGCAAACCGCCTAGGCGGAAACAGCCTAACCGACGCCGCGGTAACGGGCAAACTAGCCGGCGAAGGAGCAGGCGAATACGCATCAAAGAGAACGAGCTTTGGTTCCGGCAAACATAGCGCCGAGCTAGCGGTAAAATGGAGAGTTAAATTTAAAGAGCTAACCAGCGGCGGCGGCACGTCAAACGAGATGTACGATCTGCGAGAAGAGCTGGGCAAACAAAATTGGGATAATATGGGTATCTTTAGAACGAAAGAAAAACTAGAAGCTCTACAAATCAAGCTCGAAGAGATACAGGCTAGATACGACGCGCTAAAGATCCCAAATCCAAATTCTATCTACAACACCGCGATCACGGATTATCTGGAGCTGGGAAATCTCATCCTGCTAGCGCGCTGTGCGTGCCTAGGAGCGCTAAATCGCAACGAGAGCCGCGGCGCTCACACTAGAGAGGACTACCCGAAACGCGACGACGTAAATTTCTTAAAACACAGCATCATTACGCTAGTTGACGGCAAACCGCAGCTTAGCTACAAAGACGTCGTCATCACGAAATATCCAGTCGAAGAGAGGAAATACTAATGAAATTTATCATCGACCGTTTCGACGGACAGCAAAAATATAAACAAGCCTACGAGCTTAGCATGGATGAAGTAAAAGGCCAGACGCTATTAAGTCTGCTACAGCACATCAAACGCACGCAAGACATCACGTTAAATTTTACCGCCGCTTGCCGCATGGCGATATGCGGTGCTTGCGCGGTGAGAGTAAACGGCCACTCCTATCTCGCCTGCGATACCAAGATGGAAGAGCTACTAGAGGAGTATAAAAATCCTAGCTCCATGACTATCTCGCCTCTAAATAACTTTAGAGTGATCTCCGATCTGGTCGTGGACTGGGAGCCGAGCATAGAAAATTTACGCAAGATAAAACCGACCATCACGCCGCAAGAGGCGTTTTCAAACAAACACGGCTGTAAGTAGACCCAAGAGGAAGTAAATCGCATCAAAAAACAGTGGGACTGCATCCTATGCGGTTGCTACGCGTCCGAGTGCAACAAACTAGAAGCGGATGCTAGCGACTATATGCAGCCGTTCGTATTTACTCACGCATACCGCGCCGCGGCCGACTCTCGCTCAAAAGACCCGATGATACACGTAAAACCTTCCGTCATGAACGGGCTATGGAACTGCGTGCACTGCCAAGAGTGCGCCGATCGCTGTCCAAAGGGTATAAACCCGTTTAGCGATATCGCAAATTTACGCGTCAAAGCCGTAGCAAACGGTCTTGACGAGGGCGAAGGACCGGGACACGCGACAGCGTTTTTAACCGATATCGTAGAGGGCAGCGGACGACTAAACGGGATCAAACTCGCGCTTCGCTCCGAGGGCGTCATCAAAAATATGGGCAAGATGGACATCGCCTTTAACTTAATGGGCGCCGGCAAGATGAATCCGCTGCATATATTTGAGGGCGATGAGATAGAAGGCCACGAAGACCTAGTAAAAATGATAAAAGCCGCGCGCGCCGCGAGCAAGGAGTAAGAGATGAGCGCACAAAACGAATTTGCATTTTTCCCCGGCTGCGTACTAAGTCAAGCAGCAAAAGAATCCAAGATGTCGCTCGAGGCAATCGCGCCGATCCTTGGTATCAAACTACACGAGATAAAAGGCTGGAGCTGCTGCGGAGCCTCTCAAGCTCAGTGTATAGATCCGATGGCCGCACTCGTCGCAAACGCTAGAAATATCGCTCTAGCCGAGCAGATGAATATGTCGGCGCTCACCACCTGCTCCACCTGTATGCTTACGCTTACAAAGGCCAAAAACGCACTCGATAAAGGTGCAAAAGAGCGCATAAACGCCTTTTTAAAAGAAGGAAATATGCAGTATCAAGGCACGAGCGAGATAACGAGCCTGCTTTGGGTGCTTTATCAAAATGTCGAAACCCTAAAAGCCAAGGTCATAAAGCCGCTTTCAAATTTAAAGGTCGCATTATTTTACGGTTGCCACAGCCTGCGCCCCGAAAAAGAGCTGGTTAAAGAGAGCTCAACCAACCCAAATAGCTTTGAAACCGTCGTAGAAGCCATTGGCGCAAAGATCGTGCCTTTTGAAAAGAGGCTTGACTGCTGTGGATTTCACGCGAGTTATCCTGCGGTAAAATCGGTACAAAAGATGTCCAGCCAGATCGTGGGCAATGCAGATAAAAACGGTGCCGACTGTGTTGTAACGCCTTGTCCGCTTTGCCAGATGCAGCTTGATATCTATCAGGAGCGCTATCAAGACGCGCAAAACTCGGACGTGAGAAAGCCTATCA
>NZ_CALINL010000153.1 GCF_938045225.1 uncultured Campylobacter sp. | reverse complement strand
CGTTGCATTGCACTACGCTTACTCTCACGCTTGTGCCGCTGATTATGCTATCTTTAAAAAAGCTATTTTTTAGTTTTAGCATTATGGCGAGGTTGCTTTCGCATTCGCCGCCGTCGCTAGGAAGGCGAATATACGTGTAAATTTTACTCACGCCGTCGGTGTTTTTGGCTAGCTCTACGAGCTTGGTTTTATGCTCGGCGTCAGGCACCACGCCGATGAGATACACGTCGCCGTAAAAGCTCTCGACGTCCACGTTTAGGTTGCTAAGCCCGCTTGAGGCTAAAATTTTAGTCTGGATTTTCGTTTTTATAAATTTATCTTTCGTTATCGAATAGATACCGCGCTCGTCTTTGCTGATCTGGTAGGCGTCGTAGACGTTTATGCCCGTTAGCGGCGTCACGGTCGTAAAGAGCTCAAGACAACCGCCGAGGAAAAAAATCGGCGAAAAAATGAGGATGTTTTTTAAAAAAAATCGCGCAAATAGCTTTTTCATCGCCGACCCATAAAATTTTCTCCAAATACTATAGAAATCAAACTAAAATTTATATAAATTTGGCTATAATCGCGCTCATCATCTAAAGACGCGGAGGATAAAGCGATCTGGTGGCGCTCGCGGACTTCAAATCCGATGGCGGGGCGGTTGACCGCTTCGCGGGGAGTTCGATTCTCTCATCCTCTCGCCAAACTTCTAAATTTATTATCTTAAAACAAGCAAAATTCAGCTACAATAAGCCGTTTATATTAAATTAATTTAAGGTTTTTCTTTGGCTAAGTTGTCTGCCTCTAAAAATTCTCTCACGCGCGCTGTTTTAGGCAAAGTATATGCGGTATTTTTTGTAACTGCTCTTTCTTTGATTTGCGCGGCCGGCTTTGGACTAAATTTGAAATTTGAAGGTATAAAAGAGGATATTTATGTAGCGAATTCTAACTTTAAAATTTTCATCAAAGAGCGGGCCGCAAATATTGATAATGAGCTAAAACTCATTGAAAAATATATTGAAGCTCCGGATTTTGACGCAAAAGCTATTTTTGACTTTGCCGTTAAAAACAACAACGAATACAAGGCTTTTTTTATTGCAAACGAGCGCGGCGAGATAGAGTTTGCTAGCGATAAAAATTTACGCGACAAATATTTTGCTTTTTTTCTTTCAAAGCCATGGAATAATGAGCTTGACGGTAAAACTTCTAGATCCGAGTTTATATTTGATAAAAGCGATGTACCGTCAAGATTTGTCGCAAAAAAAATGAAAAACGGTAAAACCATAGCCGCTCTCGTGCATTTTACGGCGATTTACGAGGAGTTTGCGCGCGGTTACGAGGAGCTTGGTATAAGCTCGTTTGCTATAGACAAAGGCGGCAAAATAGTCTTTCATCAGAATGCCGAGTTGGTTTTGGGGCGCAAAAATATTTTTGATCTTTATAGTGTTGATGCAGATTACTTGGAAAAGAGCGAAGTAAAATTTGCAAATCTAGGCTCGCCAAATAGCGTAATTTATTATATTCAAAGCATTCCTGAGATCGGGTTGGCCGTAGTTTCAAGCTATCCCATTGATAAATTCTTAAAAGAAAATTTACTATTTTTGCTAATATGCGCCGCATTTTTAGCCGCAGGCGCATATTTTACTATTTATTACATTAATTTTGCCAAAAACTCTATAATAAAACCTATTTTATCTATAAGAAATATACTAGCCAAGGCCGGGCGCGGCGAGGAAATCAAAGCATATGCAAATTTCGGATCTATAAAGGAATTTGAGCAGATACTGAATGAAATCGTCAAATTTCACGACGATTTCGTCCAAAAAAAGATGAATTTTGAGGATTATTCGCGTAAATTTGGATTTTTGTTTGAAAAAGGGCCGTTTGTAATGCTGCTCATAGATGCAAAAAGCGGCAAAATCATTGAAGCTAGTACAAAGGCATGCGAGTTTTACGGGCTTAGTTATGAAGAGATAAAAAATAAAAACCTAGCCGAGTTAAACGCGTCAAATTTAACTGATATGACGATACAGCAAGACGGCGAAGCTCAAATTTATGAAATGACTCATTTTGTCGCTAGCGGCGAAGTAAAGCAGGTGAGTATCCGAAAGCAAAATTATGAGTTACCCGGCGGCGAAAAGATAGGCTTTTGCGTTATTAAAGACGTTACAAAGAGTAACGCCCTCAAGAAAAACGCGCAAAAACAAAGCGAGATAGATGCCAATTCGCCTATGTTTAGCGTGGTTTGGAAGGACCGTTTTATTGGCGAGATTTCAAGCGTCTCTGATAATATAGAAAGCGCTTTGGGATACAAAAAAAGCGAGATATTCTCAAATGAATTCGAGTTTAAAAATATTATCCACCCCGACGATCTGTATAGGCTTACCAATGAGTTTAATATTAAATTTAGTTTATTTAACGCCGTTTTGTTAAAAAAGGAGAACGAATCTCTACAAGCTTGCAGGCTGATAAGGAAAAATTTAGAGGTTATAAACTGTAGCGTCTTTATTAAATTTATTTCAAAAGACGGCAAAACCGTGGATGAGGTGATAGGATACTTTATCGATAGCAAGCTGGCGGCAAATTTGACCGCAAAAACAAGCGCCGAAGCGATGCGACTAAACGACTCGAAAGACGACGAGTACAAAAACACGATTTTAAATCTGTTTGCAAACTCTTGCGAGGCTGTTGCCGTAGTCGGACTAGACGGAGTTTTTTTGGATGCAAATGAAGCTTTTTGCAGGATAAGCGGCTATTCCAAAGAAGAAGCTATCGGCAAGCCGTCAAATTTACTAAGATCTGGCGTGCATGATGATAAATTTTATGAAAATATGTGGAAAATCTTGCTAAAAAACGGTTTTTATAGCGGTAAAATTTACAACAAGCGTAAAAGCGGTGAAATTTATCTCGAGCAGCTTAGTATCGCGACCGTTTATAGCGGCTCGAAGCCTAGCTACTTCGTGGCGGCGTTTCATGAGCTACCGTGGAGAGAGCCGAAGATAAAGCCTGGTGAATAAAAAGCAAAGGAGTAAGAGTGAGCGAATTTGATGCAAATGTCTATGAACACGAGATACCAAGCGGCACGAGGCTGTATTTCGGACAAAGCGCGAAACTAAAAAGAAAGATCGAGCGCGCGGCGAGCGAAATTTTGGAGAAAAACGGATTTCACGAGATCGTGACGCCATTTTTTTCATATCATCAGCACTTAAGCGTGCAGCCCACAGCTCTGGTGCGCTTTAGCGATCACGAAAATCACCAAATCAGCCTGCGCGCCGATAGCACTGTGGACGTCGTGCGCATCGTGCTTAGACGCCTAAAAGATACCGAACCTAAACGCTGGTTTTACATCCAGCCGGTTTTTAAGTATCCGAGCACCGAAATCTATCAAATCGGCGCAGAGCTAATCGGTGAGAGCGATCTGGCTACTAGCGTCAAGATCGCAAAGGAGCTTTTTGAGTCGTTTGACCTAGCGCCCGTGCTGCAAATCAGCCACATCGCGATCCCGCAGATCGTGTGCAGGCTTCTAAATTTGCCTATTTCGATATTTGAGCACGGCGAGATCGAAAAAATCCTAAATCAAAACGAGGAGTGGCTAAAAAGGCTGGCCTTCGTAAATACGGTTGCAGATATCGACGAGATTTTGCCGGTAGTGCCTGACGAGATAAAAACTGCGCTACTTGAGATAAAAGAGCTGGCGCAGGCGGTAAAATATGAAAATTTAAGAATTGTTCCGTTATATTATTCAAAGATGAGGTATTATGGCAAGCTGTTTTTTAGATTTTTGGGCGGCAACGCCGTGCTAAGCGGCGGCGGCAACTACGAGATAGAAGGCATCAAAAGCAGCGGATTTGGCGTATATACCGACGCGTTAATCGAAAATTTAGATCAAAAGGAGAGAGTATGAGCAAGGCTGACGTGATAGTGGGCGTGCAGTGGGGAGACGAAGGCAAGGGCAAGATCGTAGATCTGCTAAGCGGTGGCTACGATATGGTGTGCAGGTGTCAAGGCGGGCACAACGCGGGCCACACGATCGTCGTAGAAGGCAAGAAAATCGCGTTGCATCAGGTTCCATCGGGCATACTTCATAAAAATATAATCAACATCATCGGCAACGGCGTCGTACTCTGCCCAGCCGCGATAATCGAAGAGTTAAAGCAGTTTGGAGACGTTTCGGGACGGCTGTTTATCAGCGACAAGGCGCATTTAAATTTGCCTTATCACGCGCAAATCGACCAAGCCAAAGAAAAGGCCAAAGGCGTGCACGCCATCGGCACGACGGGCAAGGGTATAGGACCTGCGTATAGCGACAAAATCAGCCGCAGCGGACACCGCGTTGGCGAGCTAAAAAATCCCGAAAAGCTTTGCGACGCGATTTTGGCCGATTTTGCGGCAAATAAAGCGTTTTTAGACGTTTTGGGCGTCAAAGCGCCTGCTCGCGAGGAGCTTTTAAATGAGCTAAAGAGCTACGAGGCGGCGCTGGGTAAATTTATCGTAGATACCACGCATATGGTTTGGGAGGCGATAGACGCGGATAAGAAAATCTTGCTAGAAGGCGCGCAGGGCACGCTGCTAGATATCGATCACGGCACGTATCCTTTCGTAACTAGCTCAAATACCGTAACCGCAGGCAGCTGCAGCGGTATTGGACTAAGCCCTAAAAACGTAGGCGAAGTAATCGGCATCATCAAGGCCTATACGACCAGAGTCGGTAACGGCGCTTTCCCGACCGAGGATATGGGCGAGGACGGTGAAAAGATACGCGATATCGGACGCGAATTCGGCGCTACGACTGGCAGACCGCGCCGCACGGGTTGGTTTGATGCAGTCGGCGTGAGATACGCGGCTAGACTTGACGGCGTGGATAAATTTGCGCTGATGAAGCTCGACGTTTTAGACGGTTTTAAAAAGGTAAAAATCTGCAAAGCCTACGAGAAAAACGGCAAGATAATCGAGTATTTCCCAAGCGATTTGGAGGGCGTAAAACCGGTCTACGAGGAGCTTGAGGGCTGGGATAAGGTAGAAGGGGCGCGTAAATTTGAGGATCTTCCCGCAAACGCAAAGGCCTTTATCAAGCGCATCGAGGAGATCACGGGCGTAAAGGTCGGCATAGTATCTACTAGCCCGGAGCGCGAAGATACGATAGTTCGTTAAGATGAAAAGCAAATTTACGCAAATCGTAAATATAAAAAAGCGAAATTTAGACAAAATTGAGCTAAATTTAGCAAGAACCAGAAACGAAGCGGCGATGATAGAGGGCTTCATAGCGCAGGCTGCCGAGCAAATTTCAAAATTTGAAATGCCATCCAGCGGCTCTGCGGCCGATCTGCGCGGATCGCTGGAGCTTCTGGGCGCGATGCGGCGAGAAAAGAATCTGCTAACCGAGCGGCTCGAGCTAATGAAAAAAAACATCGCGCACCTCGAGCGGCAGCACAAGGCGGCCAATCTAGAGTACGAAAAGATGAAATACCTGCAAACGCAGGACTTTAGCGCGCAAATAGAAAAGATAAAAAAGGCCGAAGCGGCGGCTCTGGACGAGTTTGCGACGATGAATTTTACTAGGCAAAAAGAGGCGAAGGCTTGAAAAGATTTTTGATTTTACTAACTTTAAATTTATGCGTTTGGGGCGCAAACGACGTAAACGCTCAAAGCGCGAGCCAAAGCGGCTTTAAGATTCCCGTGGACTGCGTTTCGATCTTTGAAACCAGAAAAGACGAGCTAAAAAGAGAGCTTGCTAAAATAGACGAAGCAAGGCAAGCTTTGGAGGCTTTTAGAGCGAGCTCGGCGGCGCTTTTTGAGGAGAGAAACGCCAAACTAGCCGCCAAAGAGGCCGAGATAAACGCGACTCTAACCCGCGCGCAAGAGGAAAAAAAGCAGACCGAGCAGCTGCTAAAGAAAAACGAGGAAATCGTAAAAGAGCTAAAAGCGATGACTAGCGACAAGGTCGGCGAGGCCTACGGCAAGATGAAAGATCAAGCCGCCGCCGACGTGCTAAGCGCGATGGATAGGGTGGATGCAGCTAGCATCATGTACTCGCTAAGCCCTAAAAAAATATCCGCGATAATGGCTAAAATGGAGCCTAACGCGGCGTCTGAAATCACGCTTTTAATCAAGCAAGGCCCACCATTTATAAAAGCCGAAAAAAACGTAACGCAGGAGGTCTCTCCGACATCTCCGGACGGCCCGGCGGGAAATCTGCTAAATTTGTAAATTTGGGGCTATAACGCGCTAAATTTATCTTGGCTCGCGTCTAAATTTGAACTCAAATTTGAGCGAATAACGCGAAAGCCAAATTTGCCTTTGGCGGTCAAATTTGACTCCAAAGGTTAAATTTTACTGCCGTCAAATTTAACTATCGCTCGGACCCAAAAGCATTTTTGCCAGCGCGTCAAATTTTGCTTCAAATTTTACTAAAAACAAACGCCCGTCAAAACAAAAACTCCGTGAGATTTTAGGTATTTCTTACCAAATTTTGGTTAAAATCAAGCTCAAAAAGAGAGGTAAAAATGCGTATAAAACTCCCACACACGCCCTACATCGCGCACAAAATTGCTATTGATTTATTAAAGTCCGGATTCGTAAATTTAACGCGCGGAGTAGAGCCCGTAGCGGCATGCGCGAAAGAAATTTTAGATAACGATTTACAAAAAGAAAAGGCTCTTGAAGAGCGCGTAAACGAGGTGCTCGCCGAGAACGAAGACGATATGGAGAGCATGCAAGTCGATAGAAAAAATATGTTTTGGCTCGTAAAAAAGAAGCTTGCCAAAGAGTATGGCGTGATCCTAACATACGAAGACCGCTTTAGCAACGTCGCTCACCTAGTGCTAGAAAGCGCTTGGAAAAAGGGACTCATCGACTACACGGTCTCCGAAAACCGTATCAAAAACATCATCTACGGCTCTATCGAAGACTATTTAAAAACGTATGAAATTTTACAGGACGTGGTCATCGACAAAATCGACGGCTACAAGCGCAAACTGATCCCGGGCACCGAGGAGTACGACATCGTATTTGAGCGGCTGTACGAGGACGAGCTAAGAAAACGAGGCATGCTGTGAGAGCTTATATCTACCTTGAAAACGGCGTTTTTTTGCAGGCTAAGGCCTTTGGCGCGAGCGGTACGGCTAGCGGCGAAATGGTCTTTAACACGAGCCTAACTGGCTACCAAGAGATCATGAGCGATCCTAGCTATGCCGGGCAGTTTATCGTTTTTACCATGCCCGAGATCGGCATAGTGGGCGTAAACGAGGATGATATGGAGAGCGCCAAAATCCACGCTAGCGGCGTTTTGATGAGGGATTTTAACGCCACTACGTCAAATTTCCGCTCGCAAAAAAGCTTGGAAGAGTTTTTCAAGGAGCAAGGTAAATTTGGCGTTTATGATATCGACACGAGATTTTTAACCAAGATGCTACGCGATAACGGTGCGCTACACGTGGTGATCTCGACTGAAATTTCAGACGAAAAAGAGCTAAAAAAGCTTCTGGAAAACTCGCCTAGAATCTCAGAGATAAACTATGTCGCAAAGGTGAGCACAGAGCAAATTTACGCTCACGAAAAGGGCGGCTGGGATCACGCGAGTAAATCATACGCTCCGCTAAAATCAAATGGCAAAAAGATCGCCGTCATCGACTACGGCGTGAAGCGAAACATCCTAAACGAGCTTTGCGAAGTGGGCCTTGAGACGCAAATTTACCCGCACGACGTGCAGGCAGAGGAGCTCATCGCTAAATTTAAAAGCGGCGAGATAAACGGCGTGTTTCTTTCAAACGGCCCCGGCGAACCAAAGACTCTAAAAAACGAGATCGCGCAGATAAAAAAGCTGATCGAAGCGCGAGTGCCGATTTTTGGTATTTGCCTCGGACATCAGCTACTTAGCAATGCATTTGGCTTTGAGACGTACAAACTAAAATTCGGTCAGCACGGCGCAAATCACCCGGTTTTAAATTTGCAAACCAAAGCAGTCGAGATAACGGCGCAAAACCACAACTACAACGTTCCCGAGGAGATCGCGCAGGTCGCCGAGATCACGCATAGAAATCTTTTCGACGGCACGATCGAGGGCGTAAAATACAAGGATTATCCGGTGTTTTCGGTGCAGCATCACCCCGAGGCTAGTGGCGGGCCGAGCGAGAGCAAATATATATTTAAGCAGTTTTTAGAAATTTTATAGTTGCTAGTCGCGGTTAAATTTGAGCAAAATCTAGAGTTAAATTTGCGTGTCAAATTTAACTCTAGCGCGGCTAAAATTCACAAATGAAATTTATCGGTCAAATTTGATGAGCGGTGCGGAGTTTGTTTCGATTTTGAGCGTCGCAACGCTTAGCTCGGTAGGCCACTGCGCGGGTATGTGCGGCGGTTTTGCTATCTTGCTCGCACGGTTTTTGAGCGGCAAGGGTAAAATTTTTAGCGCAGTTATGATAGCGGGGTATAACCTAGCTCGAATTTGCGCTTATATGCTACTTGGCTTTATTTTCGGGTCGCTTGGCGGCGTTTTTACGCTATCTCTTGCGGCGCGAGGCTACCTGTTTTTTGCTATCGGCGTTTTTATGGCGGTTTTGGGCGTCGCGCTCATTAGGCGCGGAGCGGTGTTAAATTTCATCGAGAAAAACGCATTTTTATCCAAAATTTTAAACGAAAAAATGAAAGCAGCTATCTCTAAAAATAGCGCGATCGGATTTTTGACGCTCGGGTTTTTAAACGGGCTGCTGCCGTGCGGAGTGGTTTATTATTTTTTAGCTTTAGCCGTAGCTAGCGGCAGCGGGGCAAAGGGCGCGGCGATCGCGGCTACGTTTGGCGTAGTTAGCTTTTTTGCGATGAGTTTTTATGCGCTGGTTTTAAAGGCTGTGAGCGAAAAATTTAAAAAATATGCGTTAAATTTAAGCGGTGCGGCGATAATAATTTACGGAATTTATCTATCTTTTATAGGATTTACGGCGAGCAATGGATAACATCAAAGAAAGATTCAGGCAGTATCAAGAGGCTATCGAGACAAGCAATATCGTCTCAAAAACCGACACGAACGGCACTATCACCTTCGTAAACGACGAGTTTTGCAAGATGTCTGGCTTTACGCGCGAGGAGCTAATCGGCGCAAATCACAACATCGTGCGTCATCCTGAGGTGCCAAAGGAGGTTTTTGCGCGGCTTTGGGATACGATTTTAGCCAAAAAAGTGCACAAAGGCACGATAAGAAATCGCACTAAGGATGGCCGCGACGTCTATCTAAACACGACCATCATACCGATTTTGGATTTAAGCGGGCAGATCGAGGAGTTTCTTGCGATTAGATACGACGTGACGGACGTGATAAATTTAAACAACGAGCTTGAAAAGACGAAAAAAGAGCTGTTAAATTTAAACGAAAGTCTCGAAAACAGGGTCGCCGAGCAGACGGCCAAGCTCGTAAATTTAAATCAAAATCTAGAAAATTTGGTAAAAGCCGAGATCAAGAAAAACGAGGAAAAGACCAAAATGCTCTTTTTGCAGTCGCGTCTAGCCTCGATGGGCGAGATGATCGCAAACATCGCTCACCAGTGGCGCCAGCCGCTAAACGAGCTTAGCATCACGCTTTTTAAACTAAAAGAGAGCGTCAAAGCAAACGAGAAATTCGAGGCCGGCTACGAGCACGCAAAGCGCGTGATAAAGGGCATGTCGCAGACGATCGAGGATTTTAGAAACTTTTTTAGCATCGAGCGCGAGAGGAAGGCTTTCTTGCCATCGGCTGCGGTAGAAAACGCGCTAAAGATGGTGCAGGGAACCTACGAAAAAGAGGGCATAGACGTAAATTTAGAGCTAAAAAGCGAGGGTCAAATTTACGGATTTGAGTCGCAGCTTTGTCAGGCCGTGATTATCCTGCTTTCTAACGCCAAAGATGCGCTGGCAAATAAAAAAAACGATAAAAAAGTAACGCTAAGCTTAGAAACAAAGGATAAATTTGTTATCATAAGAGTAACAGATAATGCAGGCGGCATAAAAGAGGAGATAATGGATAAGATTTTTGAGCCTTATTTTACTACCAAGCACCCGAGCGCAGGCACCGGTATCGGTCTATATATGCTAAAAAGCATAGTCAAAAATCACGGCGGAAGCACCGGCGCTAAAAACGTAAAATTTGGAGCGGAATTTGAGATAAAACTGCCGCTAAAGGATGGAAAATGAAAAATTTTAAAGAGCTAACGCTACTGCTAGTCGAGGACGAGGATAGTATAAGGGAGTCGATGCAAGAGGTTTTTGGCGGCGTATTTCAAAAGGTCATTTCAGCCTCAAACGGCGACGAAGGTCTTAAGAAATTTAAAAAATTTAGCCCCGATATCGTGATAGCCGACATCATGATGCCTATCATGGACGGGCTTGAGATGTCAAGGCAGATAAAAGAGTTCTCAAAAAACACTCCCGTGGTGATCCTAAGCGCATATAGTGAAAAGGAAAAGCTGTTAAAAGCTATTGACGTGGGTATCGATAAATACGTCATCAAGCCTATCGACATGGACGAGCTTTTCGCCCTGCTGGAGCAGATCGTAAAAACCAAAATCATAGGCGCCGATATCATCGAGATTTCAGGCGGATATTCCTTTAATCAAACCAAAAAAGTGCTCGTAAAAAACGGCGTCGAGATCGCGCTAACCAAAAAAGAGCTGGCCTTTATCTCGCTTTTGGTTAAACGCATCGGCACTCTAGTTTTAACCGAAGAGATTAGAAACGTGGTGTGGTTTGGCGAAAAGGTAAACGATCCGGCCGTTAGGACGTTTATCAAGCGAATACGCGATAAAGTGGGCGCAGGTCTTATCAAAAACTCGCCGGGTCTTGGCTATAAAATCGAGCTGAAAAAGTAAAATTTGAAACGTAAATTTAGGTCGGTTAAGCGATTTTACACTAAAAATCTAATAAAATAACAATCTAATAACAAAATAAACAAAGGAGGATATCGATGCGACTAGACAGGGCGCTAAGCTACGACTACACGGTCGCCAAGTATTTTATGTTCGCGACGATACTGTTTGGGATAGTCGGTATGAGCGTCGGCGTTTTCATAGCGTTTCAGATGGCGTACCCGGACTTAAACTATCTCGCGGGCGAATACGGCACCTTTAGCCGCCTAAGACCGCTACACACGGCGGGCGTGATATTTGGATTTATGCTTTCGGGCGTTTTTGCGACGTGGTACTACATCGGACAGAGGGTTTTGAAGGTATCGATGAGCGAGTCGCCGTTTTTGATGGCGGTAGGCAAGCTGCACTTTTGGATATATATGCTGGTTATGGCAGGCGGTGTATTTAGCCTACTTGCCGGCGTTAGCACGTCAAAAGAGTACGCCGAGCTAGAGTGGCCGCTAGATATCGGCGTGGTCGTGCTTTGGGTGCTTTGGGGCGTTAGTATATTCGGTCTTATCGGTATCCGCCGCGAGAGGACGCTTTATATCTCGGTTTGGTATTTTATCGCGACGTTTCTGGGTATCGCGATGCTTTATCTGTTTAACAACATGGCCGTGCCGACCAAGCTGGTTTCGGGCTACGGCAACTGGTGGCACTCGGTCTCGATGTACGCCGGAGCCAACGACGCGCTAGTGCAGTGGTGGTACGGGCATAACGCCGTGGCGTTTGTATTTACCGTGCCGATAATCGCTCAAATTTACTACTTCCTCCCTAAAGAGAGCGGTCAGCCGATATTTTCCTACAAGCTTTCTATTTTCTCGTTTTGGAGCCTCATGTTCCTTTACCTTTGGGCGGGCGGACACCATCTGATCTACTCTGCGGTGCCTGACTGGATGCAGACGATGGGTTCTGTGTTTTCGGTGGTTTTGATACTGCCGTCTTGGGGTTCAGCTATAAATATGCTTCTAACGATGCGCGGCGAGTGGCAGCAGCTTAGAGAAAATCCTCTTATCAAATTTATGATTTTAGGCTCGACGTTTTATATGTTTTCGACTCTTGAAGGACCGATTTTAGCGATAAAGTCCGTAAACGCTCTAGCGCACTTTACTGACTGGGTGCCGGGTCATGTGCACGACGGTACGCTAGGCTGGGTCGGCTTTATGACGATGGCGGCGCTTTATCACATGACGCCTCGCGTATTTAAACGCGAAATTTACTCGAAATCCTTGATGGAAACTCAGTTTTGGATACAGACTATCGGCATAGTGCTTTATTTTTCATCGATGTGGATCGCGGGCATCACTCAGGGTATGATGTGGCGCGCGACGGATGAATACGGAAATTTAGCCTATTCATTTATCGATACGGTGATAAACATAGTGCCGTACTACTGGATCAGAGCCGTGGGCGGGCTGCTATATCTGCTTGGATTTTTTATATTTGTTTATAACATCTACAAGAGTTTTGGCGCCAAAGCGCTCGAAAAAGAGCCGCTAAGCGCGAGTCCTGCGGGCGTAAAGGAGGTTGCTAATGTTTAGTTGGTTAGAAAAAAATCCCTTCTTTTTCGCGGTTATGGTTTTTATATTTATCGCCTATGCGGGCGTGATTGAGATTTTGCCTGATTTTGCCAACAGAGCTAGGCCGCTTGAGGGCACCAAGCCGCCGACGGTTTTACAGCTTGCGGGCAAACACGTGTATATGAAAGATAGCTGTAACGCCTGCCATACGCAGCAAATTCGCCCTTTTAAGGCAGAGACCGACAGATACGGTATGTATTCGCTTAGCGGCGAGTATGCGTTTGACCGCCCGCATCTTTGGGGTTCAAAGAGGACCGGCCCCGACCTTTGGCGCGTGGGTAACTACCGCACCACCGACTGGCACGAAAATCACATGAAAGAGCCGGCCTCTGTGGTGCCCGGTTCTATAATGCCTGCTTATAAGCATCACTTTAGCAACAACGCCGACATCGAGACGGCATACGGCGAAGCGGTAACGACGAAAAAGGTATTTGGCGCACCGTACGACGTAGAGGGCATGCCAAAACTCGGCACCTACGAGCAGGCACAAGCAGCCGCCAAAGAAGAAGCCGCCGCTATAGTTGAAGAGATGAAAGATGAAGAGGTCAAAAAGGCCTTTGAGCGCGGAGAGATCCGCGAGATAGTGGCGCTCATCGCCTATCTAAATAGCTTAAAATAGGCAAATTTATGGACGCGCAAACTCTAAGAGAGCTCCAAGGATACGGAGCTTTTATCTTTCTAGCCGTGTGCGCCGCGCTTCTTTACGGGTACTATTTTCATCTGTATAGATCCGAAAAGAGCGGCAGGCGAAACTACGAAAGATACTCCGACCTCGCCCTAAAAGACGGTATCGACGAGGAAATTTTAGAGTCTGCGTCCATAGAGCAAAACGCTAAAAAGGAAAAATAATGC
Organism: uncultured Campylobacter sp.; assembly: GCF_938045225.1. Taxonomy (GTDB): domain Bacteria; phylum Campylobacterota; class Campylobacteria; order Campylobacterales; family Campylobacteraceae; genus Campylobacter_A. Next base: position 12,386 of record NZ_CALINL010000153.1, on the reverse strand, counting down.
AATGGTTTAATTTAGAAGATAATGTAAATTTACTGGGGCTTATCGGAGCTATTGCTATCGTTTTAGCCACGGCTTTCGTCGTAAGTCGCTTGGTCGGGCAGATGAAGGTAGCAAAACCTAAGGCCGAGCTAAGCGAGCATAGCTGGGACGGCATAGGCGAGTACAAAAATCCTCTGCCGCTGGGCTGGGCGATAGTTTATGCGATATGTATCGTCTGGGCCTTGTGGTATATGATCGCCGGCTATCCGGTAAACTCCTACTCGCAAATCGGCGAATACAACGAAGAAGTCGCCGCCGCAAACGCTAAATTTGAAAAACGCTTCGCAAACGTGGACGCCAAGACGCTTCACGCCATGGGCGAAAGCCTGTTTTTGGTGCAGTGTTCCTCCTGCCACGGCATAACGGGCGACGGTATAAACGGCAAGGCCGCAGACCTTTCCAAATGGGGTAGCGAAGAGGGGATATATGATACGATAATGAACGGCTCAAAAGGCCTAGAGTATCCGATGGGCGAGATGCCTGCCGGTATGGCCGACGAAGAGGGCGCAAAGGCGATCGCGGCCTACATCGCTAAGGAAATTTCCGGTATAAAAAAGACTAAAAACGAAAATTTGGTAGCTAGCGGCAAGGAGCTATTTGCGACCTGCGCGGCGTGCCACGGCGAGGACGGCAAAGGCATGGAGGGCAACTCTCCTGATCTATCTAAATACGGCACGGCGTCCTTTGTCGAGGACGTGCTACAGCGCGGTAAAAAGGGCGCTATCGGTACGATGCCTAAATTTAGCGACGGCAGGCTAAACGCCTTGCAGCAAAAAGCCGTCGGCGAGTACGTCATCTCGCTTTCTAAAGGAGAATAAATGGAAAACACGAATCGAAATGTTTTTGGCCTACACGGAGTGACGGGGCTACTCATCGCGACCGGGCTACTGCTAGCGATCCTGGCGGCACTCACGTACTACGCGATCAAGCTGCAGCAAGAAGTCGCGCAAAAACCATACACATTAAACGCCTCCGAGCTAAAGATGAAAAGCGCGGATAACGCCAAACAAGTGCGCGTAAAGGAGTAAATATGCAAGCGATTTTGGAGAAATTTATCGTCGCGGGACTCATTGCGGCGGCGGCATTTACGGCGTGGGCAGTGCTAACGCCAAATCACCTTTTTGTAGGATGAAAGTTGATAAATCAAAGAGCGCAGAATTTGCCGCTCTTTTTCAAATTTTAAGCTTAAACCATAGAGGCGCGCTTTGCTTTTTGCTCGAAAATGCTCAACTTGGCCGATGAAATTTATAAATTATGCTAGCTCAAATTTGACTGTGCTCGCTTTTTTGCGAGGCGTCAAATTTACAAGGAGTTTTATAAATTTAAATTTGACTGCATTTCGCCGCTTTTCTGTGCTCAAATTTGCAAATTTGACTCGCGCATTTTTTATCTTTTTGCTTTTTATTTACGGCGCGGCGACTTTGCAGGGTTCAAATTTGCCTCGCGAGATAGTCTTGGTAAATCAAAATATATTAAGCCCGGCCGTAAGCGAGAAAATCGCGGTTTTAGGCCAGGAGTTAGCGAGTAAAAGCGGCGTGTTTACGGGGGTTGCGGTTTACGAGAGCTTGGATGGCAAAACGCTAAAAGAAGCCGCCGCTCAGCTAAATTTGACCCCGCCTTATGCGCTTTTGATGCTTGCTAAAGCGGAGCATAAGGTGGAAATTTTCGCCGACCCGCAGACGCTTAAGCTTTTTGATAAAGAGAAAATTTTAAGCCCATATCCGAGCTTGGGCTCGATTTTGCCGATCTTGGCGTCCAAAAACGGCAAAGATATCTTTAACGCCGCCGTTTTAAACGGCTACGCGGATCTTGCCGAACAGATCGCCGCGAGCAAGGGCGTGAGCTTGCAAAACGCTATCGGCAACCAAAACCGCCTGACGCTTGATGCGTTTAGGATTTTTATCTACGGCTCCATCGCTCTGGTTATTTGCGCCGCCGCGTTTAGAAAATTTAGGAGGAAAAATGGCTAAAAACTACTGGCTTCACGCTATCGTCGGCTCGCTTATTTTGATAGTAGCCTCCTGCGTAGCGACCATCATTCTGGCTGTAAAAAACCCCGTGGAGATGGACGGCTTTTACTTTGAGCGTTACCAAAACGTCGATGAAAATATAAACGAGATCGAGGCTAGCCAGCGCAGATTTGACGCCAAGTACGCTCTTAAATTTGAGCCGGAATTTGACGGATTAAACGGATATTTTAATATCGTCGTTGCGCCTAAAAACGGCTTGGTAGCGCCAAATTTTACTCACGAGATTTTACTAACCAGACCCGCGACGAACGAGCAAAATCAAAATTTAGACGCCAAATTTGACGGGCAAATTTTAAAAACGCAGCCCGTGACGCTCCCCAAAAAAGGCAGATGGCAAATTTTGCTAAAAATCTCCGACGCAAACGACACGGGCTTTTATAAATTTAACTTCGAAGCGCGCTAGTTTTCTTTGATTTTCAGCCGCTCTGGGCTATCATTTCGCCAAAAAACAAAGAGCTTCTATGCAAAATTTAGACAAACTTTACATCTTTACCAACTCGCGAAAGATCCGCGAATTTAACGCGAAATTTCAAAACGAACTCGTACCAAAGGCTATGACGATAGCGCAGTTTGAGCAAAAGGCCGTGCTGGTGCCGGGGCGCTTTGAGGCGGACGAGGCGTACGCGCTGGTGCTGATGCAGCGAGCCTGCGCGAGCGTGAGGGAGGCCTCCGAGCGGCTGCGTATCCCGCCCGATTTTTTCGCGTTTTTGAAAAACAACGACTATCTTTTTAGCTTTTTTAAGGAGCTCGCCATCAGCAAAAAAAGCGTGGCGGATCTAAAATTTAGCGATATTTATGCCGATTACGAGGAGCATTTGGGCATCCTTGAGGCGGTGCTCGCGCGCTATAAGGAGCTGCTCGCGGCCGAAAACCTATACGACGGCATCGTGCTGCCTGAGATTTACCGGCTAAACGGCGGATTCGTCAGAGAATTTCTTGAGATTTATCTTGAGGTGGACGGCTTTTTGAGCGAATTTGAGTGGGAGCTGTTTAGCGAGATAGCCAAGCTAACGACGCTAAAAGTCATCTTTCAAACCAGTAAATTTAACAAAAAACTGATCCTAAAACTAGCCGAAATCTCTGGCATTGACGCGAGCGAGTTTAGCCTATACGGCGAATTTGAGCTAAATTTGAGCTCGCGCGAGCTAAAAAAAATGGGCGCCGTGCGCAAAAATTCGCTCGTTTTAAAAAGAAGCTTTAGCGCTAGAAGCCTGCAGGCGGCCTACGCGATGGCAAAGGCTAGCGAGTTTGCGGCTGATGGCATCAAGCCCGAAAACATCGCTGTTATCTTGCCTGACGAGAGCTTTGCCGAGATCTTGCGCCTGCACGACCGTGGCAAGATGTTTAACTTCGCGATGGGCGAGAGCTTTACGCGCACGCGGTTTTTTCAAATTTTAAAGTGCATAGTAGCCGCGATAAACGACAAAATCTGCGTAAGTTTGAGCGAGGATAACTACCCGAATTTTAACGAATTCGAGTTTAATCTCCATGAATTTGGCGTTAGCGGCAAGCTGTTTGAGAAATTTAAAAACGGCTTTGAAGCGCCTTGCTCGTTTGAGGATTTTAGGGCGCTGATGGAGGAGATTTTGGCGCTTGAGAGCGACCACGCAGCAGCGCAAAAAACGCGCGAGGAGCTATTTTACGCGCAGAGTTTGGCGCGGTATTTTAGCTTTACACTGCGTCAAATTTGCGAGATATTTTTGATAAAGCTAGCCAGGCTTAGGCTAGATCACGTAGGTGGCGGCAAGATCGGCGTCATGGGCGTTTTGGAGAGTCGCGGACTCAAATTTGAGGGCGTCATAGTGCTTGATTTTAACGACGATTTAGTGCCAAAACGCAGCGTAAACGAGATGTTTTTGAGCTCGCGCGTGCGCCAAAAAGCGGGCCTCATCGGCTACGTGGACCGCGAAAATTTGCAGAGATTTTATTACGAGAGCCTAATCGGCGGCGCGAAAAAGGCGGCGATATGCTACGCGGCAAACGAGGAGAAAATCGCGTCGAGATTTCTCGGCGAATTTAACGCCGTGGAGGACGCAAGATACGGCGATGAGAGGTATGCGGCGCTGTTTAACGGCGAATTTGATGCGGAGGCCGATTTTGCTGACGAGCAAAAATTTGAGGGCGAGATAAGCCTGCGCCTTGACGAAAAGAACGAGGCTAGGCCAGGTCAAATGAAAATCGCCAAAGAGCGGAGTTTGTTTGAATTTGACGAAGCGGACGGCGAGCTAAATTTAGCCGACAAATTTGACGAAAACGCCACGCAAAACGAAACGCCGAGCCAAAACCCGCGAGCGCTAAATTTTATAAAATTTACGCGAAAAACGCTCGCAAAGCCTAAAATTTTCGAGCAGGATATCATCGTAAAGCACGATTTTTTCGCTATCCCGCTCTCGTTTAGCAGACTAAACACCTATTTGCAGTGCCCGCGGCGGTATTATTACAGATATATTCTAGGCGTAAAGCCGCCCGTGATGCCGCAAACCGCGTCTGCAGCGGACTTTGGCAACTCGCTGCATAGGGCGCTTTTTGAGTATTACTCTAAATTTGAGCGATTTGATCTCGCTAAATTTGAAACGGTGCTAAGAGTGCTAAACACGCCGCCGCTAGAGCGCGAGATAACGATGATAAAGATGCAGAATTTTAAGGCCGTAGAGGACGCTAGATATGAGGCTGGATGGCGCGTGCAGGGGCTTGAAAAAGAGCTTGATAGCGTCTTTGCAGGCGTGCGCATAACGGGCAAAATCGACCGCATAGATGGGCGCGGCGATGAGCTAGCGGTGATTGACTATAAAAGCGGAAAATTTGACGCCAAATCGCTGCAACTACCCTTTTACGAGGCGCTCGTGGGCAGGCCTTGCGAGGGGTACTTTTACGATCTAAAAGATAGCATGGGCTTGGTAGCTAGCGAGGCTAGCACGGAGGCGCTGGGCGAGGCGATCGAGCAGCTAAAATCCATCAATAACACGCTGATAAATTTCGGGGAGGCGAAGGGCGCGATGAGCGAATACGAAGACTATAAAATTTTAGTGAAAGGCGAGCTATGAAGCCGTTTTTGGCCCTAGAGGCGAGTGCGGGCAGCGGCAAGACCTTTGCGCTTAGCGTGCGTTTTATTGCGATTTTACTATCGGGCGCCGACGCGCGCGAGATCACGGCGCTGACCTTCACCAAAAAGGCCGCTAATGAGATGAAAGAGCGCATCGTGCAGACCTTTTTGCGGCTCGAGGAAAAGGGCGCGGAGCTAGCCGAGCTAGAGCAAATTTTGGGCTCTGGCAGGGATAAGATTTTAGCCATGCGCGACGCGCGGGCGACTCATTTTTTAGAAAGCGATCTAAAAATCGGCACGTTTGACTCGTTTTTCGTCGGCATCCTGCGCAGCTTTTGCTTAAATTTGGGGCTAAGCGCCGATTTTGAAGTGAGCGAAAATTTAAACGAGCTACAGCGGGGCGAGTTCGTCGCGAGCGTGAGCAAGGATATGCGGCTGCTAAAAGCGCTTGCGAATTTGATAGCGACGGCCGAGCGCAGTCAGAGTAGCTTTTTTGAGAGCTTAGAGATGTTTTACGAAAATTTCGGCGAGCTAAAAAGCAGCGAAAATGCGGCGTTTCCAAACGAAAGCAGCGTTGCAGAAGCGCTAAAAAATATGCGCGAATACGTCATGGCTAGAGGCGGCGGTAAAGACGCACAAAGTGCCGTAAAAGATGGAAGTCCTGGCGAAATCTTAGCTCGCTCTTTTATGTCGCGCGCGAGTCTTGATTATCGTACATTTTCTAAAATTTATACGCCAGAGCTCGATGAGATGTTTTTTACGCTAAAAGCGCGGCTAAGGCGCTATTTTGACGAGCTTGAAGAGTATAAAATCGCCGAACTGGCTAGATTTTTAAAAATCTACAAAGAGTGCAAAATCTCGCTAAACAAAAGGCTAAATTCTCTCGCATTTAGCGATGTGGCGCGCCTGGTTTACGAGCTTTTGCGAGGCGGCGAGACGGACGCGCAGATGCTTTATTTTAGACTCGACGGACGGATAAATCACCTACTCATCGACGAGTTTCAGGACACCAACGTCGCGCAGTACGAGATCATGCGTCCGCTCATCGAGGAAATCGTCGCCGGATACGGACAAAACGGGCTTGGCAGTTTTTTTTACGTCGGCGACGTAAAACAGAGCATTTACCGTTTTCGCGGCGGCAAAAAGGAGCTTTTCGGCAAGCTGATGCGCGATTTTCCGCAGATCAAAGCGCAAAATTTGGAGGTAAATTACCGCAGCAAAAAGGCGCTAGTTAGATTTACGAATGCCGTGTTTGCGGGCAAGATCGAAAATTTTAAACCGCAAAGAACGCCCGAAAAAGAGGGCGAGCGGGTAAATTTGGTAGGCGAGATGCCGTATTTTAAGGCACAGGAGGACGATCTTGGCTTCGTGCGGGTAAGCAGCGGCGATGACGTAGCGATGGAGGCTGCGCAGCAGGTTAAATTTCTGCTTGAAAAAGGTGTCCGCGAGGACGATATCACCGTGCTTTGCTGGAAAAACGACGACATAAATAAAATCGCAAATTTGCTTGACGAAGCTGGCATAAAAAGCGTGAGCGAGGGCGTGATGCCCCTGCTAGCTAGCAAAAATGCGCGCGCAGTAGTGGAGTACGCTAAATTTTGCCTATTTGGCGAGCAAATTTACAAGCTAAATACCGAAGCGATCCTTGATGTAAATGCCGTAAAACTAAGCGTAAATCCGCAAAAATCGGCGCTTGAGAGCTTGCACTATCTAGCGGGCAGGCTCGGCGTAGATATGAGCGACGCGGACGTTTTGCGGCTACTTGAGCTAGCGCAGCCTTACTCAAATTTGACCGAGTTTATCTATAATCTTGATAGATTTGAGGCAAAAGCGAGCGCAAAAAGCGGCGAGGGCGTGAAAATCATGACCGTACACAAGTCAAAGGGGCTGGAGTTTGAAAACGTGATCGTGTGCGATAAAATGGGCGCCGGACGGCACGACGGGTCAAATTTTATCGCCGAATATGACGCCGACGCGAGTTCCTGGCAGGTGCGCCACAACGTCAAAAAACAGTGCATCGACGAGGATTTTGCAAGGCTAAAAGAAAAAGCGGCGCGGCTCGAGCGCGAGGAGGATATGAATAAGCTCTACGTCGCTCTAACGCGGGCGATCAGTGGGCTAATCATCGTAAAAAAAACGGGCGCAAATGGTAGAAATCCTAGCTTTTTTGGGGCGTATGAGAGTAGCGGCGAGGTTATAGAGTATCTTGATTTGATTGATTTTAGCTTTGGCGAACCGACTCCTAGCAAGGCGCTAAATTTGAGTGTAGCGGGCAAATTTGAGCCTATTAAACTAGCTCAAATTTCAAAGCAAACCGTAGACGAAACGCCCAAAACCGAGGGTAAAAATCAAAAGGCGATTTATTTTGGTTTAGCGCTGCACTATCTGCTCGAGATGGCGGAAAAATTTGACGAGGACTCGCTAAAAACGGCGCAAATTTCGATGCGAAACGCTTTTCATAAATTTTTGGACGAGGGCGAGCTGGATGAAATTTACGCGCGTGGGTTAAAATTGATAAACGAGCCTAAATTTAAGCAAATGACGCGAGGGAAGCGTACGTTTAAAGAGCAGCCCTTGCGATATGATGGCGCATTAAAACAGCTTGACTTGCTCTGCTTGGACGAAACCGAAATCTGCGTGATCGACTATAAAACTAGCTATAAAAATATAGATGAAAATATCGCGCAAGTGGCGGAATACAAAAAAATACTGGCTCAAATTTATCCGAATTTGAGTGTGAGGGCGGCGATATTTTACGCTTTACGGGGCGAAATTCGAAGCATTGATATTTAAATATAGCTTAAATTAAGCTATCTGTAAGGTGCATTTGAATACAATCACGACTTAAAATTATCTAAAGGGTAAGAAATGACGAAAATAACAAAACCAAACGAAGTGGAGCGCGAGTGGATCGTGCTTGACGCGGCAGGCAAGCGTTTTGGTAGATTGCTAACCGAGGTAGCTACGCTGCTTCGCGGTAAGCATAAGCCAAATTTCACTCCGAATGTCGATTGCGGCGATTACGTTATCATAATCAACGCTTCTAAAGCTGAATTTACCGGCAACAATAAAGCCGAGCAAAAGCTTTATCACCGCCATTCAGGATATTTCGGCAGCACGAAGAGCGAGAAATTCGGTGAGCTTTTGGCTGATAAACCTGAAAAACTGTTCAAGCTAGCCGTTCGCGGAATGCTTCCAAAAACAAAACTCGGTAGAGAGATAATAAAAAAACTAAAAGTTTACGCCGGCAGCGAGCACCCGCACACGGCTCAAATAGCTAAAAAAGAAGGAAAATAATCATGGCGAAAGTTTATGCAACCGGTAAAAGAAAAACTGCCGTAGCAAAAGTCTGGCTAAAATCGGGCAGCGGCAAAATTTTAGTAAACGGACTTGATCTAAACACTTGGCTCGGCGGACACGAGGCTATCAAGCTAAAAGTAGTTCAACCTCTACTTTTAACAAAACAAGAGAGCTCTGTAGACGTAACCGCAACTACTCTAGGCGGCGGATACTCTGCTCAAGCTGAGGCGCTAAGACACGGCATATCAAGAGCATTGGCTCTATTTGACGCCGACTTCAGAGCGACTCTAAAACCAAAAGGTCTACTAACTCGCGACTCACGCGTTGTCGAGCGTAAGAAATTCGGTAGAAGAAAAGCTAGAAGAAGCCCGCAATTCTCTAAACGCTAATAGTTTTGAGAGCGGTGCGAATTTGAGGTGCATTGATATTTATGATTATTTAATTATATTTTTTATAAATATCAAATGTTAAAACGAAATTTATAATTTTTGTGATATTATTAAAAAATACATTTCACCATGAAAGGATTTTCTATGAGAAAGATTGCTATTGCTTTAGTTGCTGCTACAGCTCTTTTTGCTGCTGATTCAGCTTACAAATATGAATTAACTCCAACTATCGGCGGAGTTCACCCTGAGGGAAACCTAGGAGTTAACGAACAGTCTGCTATCGGTTTGAGAATAGGAAGAAATCTTGAGAATTTTTTCCTAGATCATGTTGAGCTTGGTCTTAGCCATACTAATAAAATCAGAGAGTATGGCGTAGACGGTAAAGCTACTAGATATTTCGTTAACGCTATTAAAGATTTCGGTCTAACTGAAAAGCTATCTCTTTATGGTTTGCTTGGCGCTGGATATGAAGATGTTTCAAAAAGATTCGTTAAAAACGATGACGGCGGTTTCGGTCAATACGGTCTTGGCTTAAGATACCAAATCACCGACAACTTCGCATTGCGTGCTGAAGCTGTAGACGCTATTAAATTTAACCATGGCGACCACAACCTATTCTATACTCTAGGTTTTGCAGTAGGTTTTGCTCCTAAAAACGCTCCTGTAGTAGCTGAAGTGGTTGAGGTTAAAGAGCAAGCCGTCGTAGTGCTTGACGACGATAACGACGGCGTTTTAAACGATGTCGATCAATGCCCAAATACACCGGCTGGCGTAGTAGTTGATGAAACTGGATGCGAGAAGGGTATCGTTCTTAGAGATATCGGCGTAAACTTCGCATTCGACAGCTACAAAATAACTCCAAAATATCTTGAGGAGATCAAAAAAGTAGCTAACTTTATGGGTGAAAACCCAGGCTACCGCGTAGTTCTAAGCGGTCACACAGATAGCGTTGGCGCTGAGGCTTACAACCAAAAACTATCTGAAAAAAGAGCAAACGCAGTTGCTAAAGCTCTTGAAGAACTTGGCGTAAGCGCAGACAAAATCACTACCGTAGGATACGGCGAGCTTAAACCTGTCGCTTCAAACAAAACAAAAGAAGGACGCGCTGAAAATAGACGCGTTGAAGCTAGATTTAACAAATAATTAGCCTAGCTTAATAATGCATGGATGAGATTAAATTTGAACTTATTTGGTCGTTAATCTCGTCCTATTCTTTAAAAATTTTTAGCTTCTATCGCCATCTTGCTTATCGGCAAATGGCTAGTAGCTAAAATCTCAAATCTTATATCAAAATTAATCATTTCCTCTAGACTTGACGAAACTCTTTCGAGTTTTTTACTAAATATCATCAAAACGCTTCTCATGGCTTTTGTGATAATAGCCGCGATTGCAAATTTGGGCGTCGAGACGTCTATGTTTGTTGCTGCGCTAGGTGCTATCGGTCTTGCTATAGGCATGGCGTTTAAGGATACTTTTTCAAACATCGGCGCAGGATTTTTGATAATTTTTTTAGACCGTTTAAGCTAAAAGATCATATTGAAGTTGCAGGCGTACAGGGGTCGGTTAAAGAGATCAATATGTTTAGTGCTGTTTTAACTACGGCCGATAACAAAACTATTATTATTCCGAACGGTCGTATAATAAGTGGCAATATAATTAACTTTTCAAAGGAAGGTACTAGGCGTGTTGATCTTGTATTTGTCATAGATTATAAAGATGATTTGAGGCTTGTTAAAGAGATTATTTTAAATATAGCTGTCGAAAATCGAAAGATACTAAAAGAGCCAAGGCCCTTTGTAGGTGTTGAAAGTCTAGGCGAAAACGGTGTAAATATAGTTGCAAGATTTTGGTGCGCTAGCGGGGATTTTTCAGATGTACAGTTTGTCGTGTTAGAGAGCGTTAAGCTTGCGTTTGACACTGAAGGTATTTCTATACCATCACGGCAGCTTAGTATTTGCTATCAGGATAAAAAAGAAAACGAATAGATTTAACTTGTGCTATTTTGCGGTCTCTTGCGTATGTTTAGTCTTTGGTGTATCTTAAGGTAGCAGATTTTTAAATTAAATTTTTATACTTATCTATTAGATTTTTGCGGTACAATGGTTAAATTTTGTCTGTAGGTCGGCTTTATTTTATTCTTATAAAAATATACAATTGTGCAAGATTTGATTTTTGTATTTATGTTTGAGAAAAGTGCAAAAATTGGCATATTTTTTACATGTTATACCGAAGGGTCAAAATTTGACGGTCTAAAATAAATTACGAAATTAAAATTGGTGCTTGCCGGTTTGCTTCTAAATGGATTATATTTTAAAATACGATTTTATTTAAAAGCTAAATTTTATTTGTTGCTACGGTTGCTCAAAATTTATAGGCTCAATTAAACTTAAGCATATTCTCTCTTATCAATTTTAATAGTTTCTGATATAAGTTTTCCTGTGTAGTTTTAGTATGATATCTAAACTTTACTTCGCTACGCTCGTTACTTTCAAGAACATAGCTCTCATCGTAACTTAATGCTCCTTTGTGTGAGCTTAAGTTAAAGAGGGCCATATAAATATTGCGTTAAAACTATAATTTAAATATCACAAGTTATTGCTGTATAAAATTTAAGATCTAATTCAAAAATTATTGCAATTTTTAAAATCTCGAATTTGCAGAAATCTGCTTAAGGAAAATTTTAAAATACAAAAAGTAAAATCAAAGTTTATGATAACGTAAAATCGGTGCTAAAATGCAGTCAAATTTGCGACATTAAATAAAATGAAAGAAATATAATGAAAAAAACTATACTTTTTGATCTCGACGGTACGCTTATTGACTCGACTCCGGCTATCCTAGATGGATTTAATGCCGCGTTTCACGCTCACGGCGAATCAACCCCTAATCATGAAGCGGTCAGGGCGCTAGTCGGGCACCCGCTTGACGTTATGTTTGCGGGACTCGGCGCGCCGACGCAGCTCGTACCTGATTATATCGCTGCATATAAGGCGCGTTATGAACAGATTTTTTTGGAACAAACATCGTTACTCGAGGGTGCTGCGGGAGCACTAGCACTTGCTAGCGAGTTTGCGGACGTAGGCGTCGTAACCACTAAAACATCAAAGTTTTCCATTATTTTGCTTGAATATTTGGGTGTTATGAAATTTATTAAAACGGTGATCGGCAGGGACGACGTCGTAAATCCAAAGCCGGATCCCGAACCTATAAATACGGCTCTTGAGCGCCTAGGCAAAACTAGCGCGCAAGATAAAGCCAGAGCCTTTATGGTCGGAGATACTATGATGGACCTAGAAGCAGCTAGGCGCGCAGGAGTAGTCGGCGTCGGACTGGTTTGCGGCTACGGTAAAGAGGCTAGTTTACGCGAATATTCAAATTTGATCTTTAAAAACGCGTTTGAGGCGGTTAAATTTATAGTAGCTAGCGAGCATCGAGGTATATAATTGTTTAAACTTAAACCATATAGACGACGGCCTGGCTATACTATTGTTTAAAATTTAAATTTTATTTGGCTCATCGTAACTTAATGCTCCTTGTATTTGTATTAAGTTCCGTTGAGCCTTAAATAAAAATAATTTCTAAAAA
>NZ_CALINL010000152.1 GCF_938045225.1 uncultured Campylobacter sp. | reverse complement strand
ACTAATACCACCGCTTAAGGCAACACTAGCCATAACAACTGGTGGCTTTATACCATTTTGAGTAGGGGCATCAAATTCGTTTCTCTCGCCGATCTCTGGCGCTCTGCCTGTTAGTCCTTCGATGGTCGCTTTTAATTCGTTGGAGAATATATTAAAAAACTCATTCATCATCTTCTTCGGTCTCTTCTTCCATTAAATTTTCATTTGCTTCGTATGCCATCAGCTTGGCTTTTCGCTCTTCTTCGTATCTCTCTAGGATATGCTTGATCTCGTCTTTATCAGAGCGTATTAGCTGTTCGATTCTTATCGACTTTCTAAATCTATGAAGTCCAACTTCAGCCAAAAATACCTCTTTTTTATCAATGCAAACAATCGCCTTATCGTCAGCACCTCTATCAAGCCTTAAGATATCACCCTCTTTTAAATTTAAAAACTCGTTTACGCTAACGATACTTTTGCCCAGTATCGCCTCATATAGCACCTCGGCTCGCCCGATCAGCGTTTTTAGCTCTTTGTTTCGGCTCTTTTTCGCGCTCGTTTCGCCTAGCATTATGTCGCGGTTGGCTAGACGGCTTAAGATCGGTTCAAGATAGATAACCGGATAGCAGATATTTATCATGCCGCTTGAGTTGCCTACAATGATCTCCATGACGACCATTATCACGATCTCGTTTTGGCTTACGATTTGCACGACGTTTGGGCTACTTTCTTTAGCCTCGACGTTTGGGTACATATCGGTGATCATCGACCAGCTCTCTTTTAGGCGCTGCATCATCATCCTCAGGATCGCATCGAGTAAATTTACCTCGATATCGGTTAGCTCCCTACTGGTCTCAAAGCCCTCGCCGTTACCGCCTAGCAAGCGATCTATCATCGGGAATGCGATGCTCGGGTTTATCTCCAAAACGCAGTTACCGTCAAGCGGCTTGATCGAAAAGACGTTAAAGCTAGTAGGACTTGGCAAACTCATCAAAAACTCGCCGTACGTCATCTGATCGACGCTATGTAGGCGGATCTCCACGATACTTCTCATAACGCTTGAAATTTGAGAAGCCAAATTTCTCGCAAGCTTGTCGTGTATGCCCTTTATCGCGCGAAGCTGCTCTTTGCTCACGCGGTTTGGGCGTTTAAAATCGTAAATTATTACCTGCTGCTGTTCTTCTTTTTTTGATTTTTCGCCGATAGATTCGCTAGCATCGTCGTCGTCCACGACTTCTAGTAGCGCGTCTATCTCTTCTTGACTTAAAATGTCCGCCATTATTTACCCTCAAGCTTTTTTCTTATTTTTTCCATCAAGCGCTTATGTATCTGCGAGATTCTGCTTTCGGTTATTTGCAAAATTTCGCTGATCTCCTTTAAGCTCAGCTCTTCGTAATAATAAAGCTGTACGATGAGCTGATCGCGCTCCTCAAATTCGTTTAAAATTTGAGTTATCTTTTCTATCAAGTCCTCTTTTTCGACCCGCTCTAGCGTATTCTCCTCGCTCATTAGCTCCATTTGATCGTCGATGTTTAGGACGGCGACGACCGCGCTCACGTTTCTTGCTTCGCTTACTTTTTCTACGTCGATACCTAGCTTGCCCGCGATATACGCGTCGTCGGGTTCGCACTCGAATTTATTAAAATACTCATTTACCAAAGCCTCGATAGACTTTACCAAAGTGCGGTCCGAGCGACTAACCACGTCAAGCCCGCGTAAAAAATCAAGCATCGCGCCGTAAACTCGCTTTTGAGCGTAGCCCCAAAACGAGTCGTTTTGCTCTTTGTCGTATTTTCTAGAGAGCTTTACCATCTCCTCCAGCCCGGCGCCTATCAGATCGCCAACGTCGATGTGAGCGGGCAAACGCTCCTTTAGCCTAAAAGCCATCGCGCGAAGAGCGGGCGTGTAGGCTAGCACGACCTCGTCTTGTTCCTTTTTCAAATTTGAGGCATAAGGATTATGCGGCTTTTGCATTTCTTTCGCCATTTTTACCCAGCGCTTGTTTTATCAGGATATTTTCGCTAGATATCTTGCTTAAAATATTATCTATACGCTTTTCTCTTACTCCAAGTTCGGCTATAAGATAATCAGCTGCTTGTTCATATTGTTCTTTATCAAATCTCTTTTTAACCGATAATCTTACGTCGATATAGTTCATTATGATAACGTGAATCACCAGATAGTGCAAACTCACGTGACCTTTACGCCATAGGTGTCGATGAAGACTACACAATAGCCGTTTGGGTGGGTAACTTTAACGCCGAAAAAACGACTCCCGTAAAACATCCGCAAACAGTAAAAAATGCTATAAAATTTTCTGCTTTCAAAATTAAATCCTAAAATTAAAATTGCTCTATCATACGCCTAAAAAAGGCGCTAAAGCTATTGACTTGACCACCTTTAAGCACTTTTTGTTCCAATCTTGAAATAAGCCTTTGAGCTATCTGGTTTAGCTCTAAGCTCGGCAGACAAAATTCGCTATCGTCGGTAAAAAGCGTGCGTTGTTTTATACTACGAGAGACGTTTTTATCCTCGCTAATAGCGCCCAAAAACTCCAAATTTAGCGGATTTTCGATATTTGCCTTGGCTACTTTTTGAATATGCTCAAATATCCTCATCGCCTCTTTTTCGTTTTTTACCATATTAAAAACCATCAAAAGATTATCTTTGTCTTTTGAGGTAATTTTTATGACGGCGTATGCGTCCGTTATCGCGGCGGGATCGGGCATAGTGACCACCACCACCTCATCTGCCGCCTCTAAAAATAGTCGCGTGTTTCCGCCGATACCCGCGCCCGTGTCGATGATGATAAAATCAAGTCCGTCAAGGTTCGCCGACTCGGCAAAAAACTGCTCGCACAAAAATTGATTGTTAAATTTTAGTATTTCCTCGCCGCTTTCACCGGGAATCAACGTCAAATTCGGCTTTATCTCGATTAAAATATCTTTTAAGGAACATTCGCCTTTTAGCACGTGAAGCAAATTTTTATTAACGCGTACGTTTAATATAACGTCTAAATTCGCTAGCCCGATATCCGCGTCAAAAAGAGCGACTCTATACCCGCTTTTAGATAAGACGTTAGCCAAATTTGCGCTTATGGTGCTTTTGCCAACTCCGCCCTTTCCGCTGGTTACGGCGATAAAATACGTGGTTTTCGCTTTGGCTTGGGCAGCCACTATGCCTTTTAGTTTCTCGGCCTGATTATTCATTATGCTCCTTGCTAAATCCCTCTAATACGCAACTTACTAAAAATTCGCTCTTTGCTATCAAGATATCGTCCGGCACCTCCTGGCCGACGGAGAAAAAACTAACAGGCTTATTCGTCTCGTAAACAAGCGAAAATACGTTGCCGAAAATTTTAGTTTCGTCAAATTTGGTGATGATCAGGGTGTCGATATCAAGGAAGCTAAATCCGTTATAAATTTCAAGCATATCTTCAATCTTTGCTCCGGCAGAGAGCACCAGATGTACGTCTATATGCGCATCAGTACTTTTTATAAACTTTTCTAGTCTAGCTAATTTTTCTTTATCGTACTGCGAGCTACCCGTGGTATCTATGAGGATAACCTCACAGTGATTTAGCTGCTTTAGCGCGTTTTTAAAGTCCTCCACCTCGATAACGTCAAGGATCGGTAGCTTCATCATCTTTGCGTATTGAAACAGCTGCTCGACCGCGCCGATACGGTAGGTATCAAGCGTGATGATACCCGTTTTCAAGCGCTTGCCGTCTCCGTAGGCAAACCTCGCCGCGAGCTTAGCTAGGGTCGTGGTTTTACCAACTCCCGTAGGCCCCACTAGCATCATGATTTTTTGTTTTCTATCGTCCTCTTCGCTCCTGCACGGAAGCATCTTTCTAAGTAGCGAGCTAAAATATCTCCTAACCGCGGTCGGATTAGCCTTCATCTGAGGCGACATATTTTCCACGGTTATTTTCATTATCTGCTCTAGGTGTTCCTCTTTCATACCGCTATTTTTGGCGTCTTTGTAGATACCGGCAAACTCGGGCGGTATACTTAGGTTGTTTCTAGCGCCCGCTCGCTCCTCCCAGAACATATCGGCTATCATATTTACTTTTTCGCTTAGCATACTCACCTGCCTTGCGACGTCGTCGATCTTTTTATCATAGTTTTGATCTTGGCGGCTAGGCATAGTTTCTATATTTGCTATTTGGCTTATCTCCTTTGCGGCTTTTGAGATATTTAGGAGTATGTCCTCGCCGCTATTTTGGGCTGTTTTGTAGTTTTGATTTTGCGAGGCCGAATTTATGGCATTTTGTGCAAAATTTGCCGCAGCTACGGCGCTTTGAGCTTCGACTTCAAAAAGCTCGCGCTCGTCTAAAATGATCTTTTGCGGTCTTTCCTCTTTTGCCGATTGAGCGCGCAAAAACTCCTCGTAACCCTTTAAATTTTGCTTTTGAGGCTGATTTTTTTTCTGCTCGCTCGCGTCCTCTTCGACGCTAACTAAAATTTCATAAAGCGGCTTTTTGTTTATCGTCTTTGGCTGGATTTGCTTCGTCGTTACCAAGATCGCCCTCTCGCCGCACTGAGCCTGCGCCTTTTTTAGCGCTTCCATACTGCTCTCGCCGGTAAACGTATAAAACTTCGTCGCCAAATCTTCTCCTTCGTTTCTCGCCAAATTTCGCCGCCTCTAGCCAAAATCGTCGCGGCAAAGGCTATGCATTTTCCGTTCCCGCTTCAAATTTAGGCTTTGCGGCCGCTAAATTTTAAAATTTAACTCCGCTTTTACTAACGCGCTTCATCGTCCCAAGCGGCAAAATCACGCTAGCCCTGCTTTGCGCGCCCGGATGCGGTAGCGTCAGCCGCGCGTCGTTTCTGTTTCGTCCGCTAAAATACAAAATATCTATATCAAGCGTCCTGGGCGCGTTTTTAAAGCTTCTCACGCGCCCGAAACGCCTTTCTAAATTTGCCGTTATTTTTAAAATTTGCCTCGCGGCAAGGCTCGTTTGCAGGAGCGTTACGGCGTTTGTGAAATCAGCCTGTTCCTTAAACCCAAACGCCTCGTTTATGAGGAGCGCCGAGTTTTCCACGACGTGAAACCTGCTGTCTCGGCTGAGTTTAAAATGCAACCGATTAAAGCGCTTTTTCACGTCGCCGATATTACCTCCGAGCCCCAAAATAACGCTATTTTTAAAGCCCGGTTTAAAATCAAAAACCTTCGGGAAAAAGAGGCATTTGCTAAAGCGCCTCGCCCCCGCTACTCTCATAAAATTTCAGCCCCGTTTTCGCGCACGACCACGACGTCCTCGATGCGCACGCCAAACTCGCCGGGCAGGTAAATCCCGGGCTCCACGCTAAAGACCATCCCCTCTTTTAGCACGGTATCTCCGCGCTTTGAGATAAAGGGAAGCTCGTGGATATCGACTCCCACACCGTGTCCGGTGCTGTGAAAAAACGCTTCGCCAAGGCCCTGAGCAGCGATAAAATCCCTAGCCGCCGCATCGATCTCGCGCGCCTTTTTACCGGGCACTACCGCCGCGATCGCAAGAGCCTGAGCCTCTTTTACTATCTCGTAAATTTCTTGGCGTTTGGCGTTTTTAAATTTTTGCTCTTTGCCGAAGTTAAAATTTTCGTCAAAGCACGCCGTGCGCGTCCTATCGGAGCAGTAACGGTTAAATTTAACCCCCGCATCAAGCAGGAGCAAATCGCCCCGACGTAGCCGCTTTTTACCGGGCAATGCGTGCGCCTTGGCGGCGTTTTCGTTGATCGCGACGATAGGCGAAAAGCTAAGCGCGAGCTCGCCCTTTTTCTTAAAAATAAGCTCGGCGTTAAAAAACAGCTCCTCTTCGCTCATCCCTTCGCCGTTAGCGCGCACGAACGCGGCAAATTCGTCAAATCTCTGGGCGCCTAGCTGCGCCGCGCGTTTTAAAATTTTTATCTCATCCTCTGATTTTACTATTCGCGAAATTTGCGAAAAATTCGCCCGCGCCTTAAATCTTATCCCAAGCCCCTTGCTTAGAGTTTCCCACTCGCCCGCGCTAAAATCGTACGGGTTGTAGCTAAGCTCACGAACGCCCGCTTTTCGCAAAAACAGCCGCGCGTCTTTTATCAAATTTCGCTCGACCTCGATCACTTCGGTATCTTGGCAAAGCTCGCGCGCCTCGATGCTATAACGCGCATCGGTGAGGAAAAATTTGCGCCCCGCGAGACTCAAAAATATCGCGTTGTCGCAACTGTATCCGCACTCGTAAAATACGGCGTTTTCGTCCTTTAGGATAAAATTTTTCAACTTCGCCCTATCTTACTCCGCGTTTTCTCTAGCGGCCCTTAGCGCTTTTATCTGCTCGAAAATTTGCAAAATCGCAATCATAGCTAGGTGGTAGCCCACAGGCCCAAAGCCCACGATCTGTCCCGCAGTCACCGGCGCTATGAGGCTTTTTTGGCGGAATTCTTCGCGGCGGTGGATGTTGCTGATATGCACCTCGATGACCGGAAGCCCGACGGCTGCGATAGCGTCGCGGATCGCGATAGATGTGTGCGTGTAGGCGGCAGGGTTTATGATGATACCGTCAAATTCGCCGAAGCACTCTTGGATTTTATCGACGAGCTCGCCCTCGAAATTGCTCTGAAAAAACTCGATCTCGATGCCGTTTTGCTCGGCAAAAAGCTTCATCTGTCCGTGGATATCCTCCATCTTCATTGAGCCGTAGATATCAGGTTCGCGCGTGCCTAGCATGTTGATATTCGGGCCTTGGATGACCATTAGTTTAGATTTTGTTTCCATTTTTAGCCTTTTAAAAGATTTAAATTTAGCCTTGATTATACATTTTTTAAGCTAAATTTTCGCTACAATCACGAAAAATAGGAGCTTAAAAAATGATCATCGTTAAACCGAAATTTACAATGCTATGCGACGAAAATTTTACCGTTTTAGAGGACGGGGCGGTTGCCTTTGATGAGCGTATCCAGGCGGTCGGAGAGGCCGAGGAGCTGCGCAAAAGATACGAGGGCGCGCAGTTTTTTGAGTATCCGGACGCCGTTTTAGCGCCTGCTTTTATCAACCCGCACGTGCATCTAGAGTTTAGCGCGAACAAAACCAGCCTCGTTTACGGCGATTTTTTAGAGTGGCTAAGCTCGGTTATCGCCTCTCGAGTCGCGCTCTCGCAGGCGGCAAACGACGCCGTCATCGCCTCTGCGATAAAAACCATGCAGCGTAGCGGCGTAGCGAGCTTCGGAGCGGTTTCTAGCTTTGGCGGGGATTTGGACGCATGCGCAAACTGCGACGGTAGGGTCGTGTTTTTTAACGAAATTTTAGGCACGAACGAAGCCGCGTTAGAGCAAAGCTTGGCAAATTTTACCGCCCGATTTGAAGCGTCGCAAAAGCGCAAAAGTCCGCTTTTTACGCCCGCGATTTCGGTACATTCGCCCTACTCTACGCACCCTGATTTAGCCGCCGCTGTGCTAAATTTAGCTCGCAAGCGGGACTTAGTCGTCTCGACGCATTTTATGGAGAGCGAACACGAAAAAAGCTGGCTAGAGGGCGGCTCGGGCGGCTTTAAAGAGTGGCTTGGCAAATTTAACCCCGCCGCGCGTCCGCTTTATACGCCAAGCTCGTTTGTAGCGATGTTTGCAGGCATTCGCACTCTTTTTACGCACTGCGTTTGGGCGGATGATTTTTCGGGCTTTGACCATGAGCTTCACAGTCTCACACACTGCGCGGTTTCAAACAGGCTGCTTAGCAAACGCACGCTAAATTTACGCGCCGCGCTGGATGCCGGAATGAGCGTAAACATCGGCACGGACGGCCTTAGCTCAAATATAAGCTTAAATTTCCTTGACGAACTGCGGGCAAATTTGCTCATTCATGCAGATTTTGATCCGCTAGAGCTTGCTAAAATTTTACTCTTAGCCTCGACTAAAAACGCCGCAAGCGCGCTAAATTTGGAAGTAGGCGAGATAAAAGAAGGCAAGCTAGCCGACCTCGCGCTCTACGGCGGTTTTGCAGACGCTGACGCGACGCAGCTGCCTCTCATGCTGATCTTGCACACGAGGGGCTGCGAGCGGCTATTTGTTGGCGGCGTGGAGGTAAATTTAAAGCAAATTTAGCGACGATTTAAATTTGCCGCCCCGCCAGAGGCACGCCGCAAAGCGAATTTAAAGGAGAAAAAATGGAAACCAAAATCGGCGATCTCTTCGCTGTAAAGCTTAAGAGGCGGGACGCGTATTTTACCGCGCAGATCCTAAGCGCTCAGATGGGGCTCGTCGCGCTCGTTTTGGACGGCTTTACGAGCGTGCTGCCCAGCCTAAAAGAAGCGGCTAAGCTTAAGCCGTTTTACTTCGATCATCACTTTTGGGAGCGCGGAGAATTTTATCTCGGCACGGATGAAATTTTAGATGCCGAGCCCGTTTTCATCGGCAATGCCGCTTCGATTTGCGAGCCGTCCGAGTGCGTGAGCCTGCAAAGCATCGAACAGATCTACATGCAGCTTGCATGGAACGAGCTTCCCAAGGATATTCGCGCCAAATTTAAATCCGCTCGCAAGAAAAAACTTGAAATTTCGCAGCCCCAAAGCAGAGAATTCTACGCCGATTTAGCGCATAAAAATCCGTTTTGCTACGAGATAAAAAGCGCGGTTTGGGATGAAAATTTGAAAAATTTTTTAGAAGCGACGCCGATGATGACGCAGCTTGAGCTAAACTGCGCCGGCAAAAGCCTAGATATCTCGCGCACGCGCTTGCAGCAGCTCGTCTTGCACGCAAGCGGCACGGAGGAAATCACACTAAACGGCTCGCTGTGGCGACTCGCGATAAATGGCGATACCTCGCGGCTAAAGAGCGCGCACTGCCCCTTTGACGGTGAGCTTTTGAGTGTTCAGCTAGAGCTAAACGGCGGCGAGTTTTGCATTCGCGGGCTTGAAAAACTGCGCGATCTACGGATATTTTCGCGGCGCGGCGAGTGTATAGATCTTGCACGCGTTGCGGCGAGTTTTCCGAATTTGCGCGAAATTTTTATTAATGCGCAGGGCGGCACGCTAAACAATATCGACGCGCTTGTCAAATTTAAACACCTAAAAGACGTTTGGCTTAGCGACGTTTATGGATTTGAAAATTTCCCGACAAAGGCGCAGCTGCCACACCTAAAGCGTCTTTGGCTCTGGTCAGCACCCAAAAGCGCCTGTGAGGCGGCTAGAGCGCAGTTTAAAGACATAGAAAACTTCACAATCAGACAACCGCGAAGCAAGCAGTGGCTAGCGGCGAATTTAAACAACCCGCTACGCGGCTGGGACGGCAGAGAGGGTATAAGCGCGGCGACAGCCAAAAAGACTATGAAAGCTTACGTAGATGCGCATAAGAAGCTAAGCGCGCTAGAAGCAGAATCCGCAAGCAATGAGCTTAAGACCGAAAAAACTGAAATTTTAAAAGAATTTATCGCCGTTTTTAACGCGATAGATGCCAAGCATAGCATCGACACCATGGAGCGCGAGGAGATTTGGGAGGCGTTTTGCAAGCTGGCCGAGTTTGCGGCGGTGGATGCAAAAGCCCAAGATGAAATTTGGGAATCAAATGCAGAATTCTAGCCCGTCGCCGGCATTATGTACGCTTTAAAGCAAGTTAAATCAAAACCAATTTTTACGCAAATTTAGACATCGAGTTTAAGGCTAAATTTGCGCTTTTAAACTAATCCAAACAAAATACGTCGCCAAATTTAATCAAACGACGAGTAAAATTTGACACACGCTAGAGAATATTAAAAATTTAGCCGCAAAATTTAACTCCGCGTCTCAAAACCGGCTCGCTAGCTAAATTTATAAATTTAAATGGTAAAATGCGCCCGAATTTCACGAAAACGATAAATTTAAAGGAAAAAAATGGGATTTTTGAGATTTATTTTTGCGCCGATTGCGGCGATTTTTAGGTTTATAAACACCTATTTTAAGGCGATGCTGTTTTTACTCATCGTCTTTTTGATATTTTTTAGCGGTAAGGGCGAAAACGTAAATCCGCCCAACCTAACCCAGATAAATCTATCGGGCGCAATCATGGACGCGGGCGAAGCGCTAGAAAAGATCGAGGCCGCGCGCAAGGACGGCGATATAAAGGGCGTGCTGCTTTATATCGACAGCCCGGGCGGCGCGCTGGCGCCTAGCGTCGAGCTGCACCTAGCGATCAAAAATCTACGCGCCGCAAAGCCCGTGGTCGCGTATGCGGGGGGATCGATGACGAGCGGCAGCTACTACGCGGGTGCCGGCGCAAACAAAATTTTGGCAAATCCGGGCGCATTTATCGGATCGATCGGCGTGATAATGCAAGGCGCCGACGCTAGCGAGCTAGCGGCTAAAATCGGCGTCTCGCAACAAGTCGTAAAGGCGGGTGAGTATAAAGAGGCGGGAACCTTTGTGCGCCAGTGGAGCAAAATCGAGCGCGAGCAGTTGCAAGAGCTCGTAAACGCCAGCTACGAGATGTTCGTAAGCGACGTGGCGGCGGATAGAAATCTAGACGCAAACAAAAGCAAAGAGTGGGCCAACGCGCGGGTATTTCTCGCTCGCGACGCCGCAAAACTCGGGCTCATCGACGAGGTGAGCGATTATTATTCGGCGCGTGCCGAACTAGAAAAGCTAAGCGGCGTGACCGAGCCCGTCTGGGCAAAGCCGTCCGTTTACGAAAAAGCGATGCAAAAATTTATAAATCAGGGCGCAAACTCGCTAATCTCGGCATTTTTTGAAGCTAAGACAAGGTAAATTTAAAGGCGCGGCGTGAAAATAATCTCGAAATTTAAAGATAATTACGACTTTATGGTATCAAAATACGGCCTTGACGAGACGTTGGTCTACGACCGTAGAAACTCGACTCTCGTCGCCGCCGATGAGCTATGGAAACTGAGCAAAATAGACAAAATGGATTTTGAAAAGAAACTGGGCGGCTACCGATTTACTGACGGTAAATTTATAAATTTAAACAAAACCGACGTCAATGAAGTTCCGCGCCTGCTGCACTCCATCATCTTTATCGATCAAAATTTGGTCCATATTTTCGCCGCGCGGGGCAAGATTTACACGAGCCTTGATCTTAAAGAAACCGATAATAAAACCAAAATATTGACGTTTAACGACGGTTTTCGCGCCTATCCCGTTTCGCAGTTTCGGCAAACCAGCGATTATGCTACGAGAAAGGATATTTTACTCGACATAAAATACCCCCTAGGCGCCACCTGCGAAAAATCGTTAAAAAATATCGTTCGCGGCGGTAAAGCGATAAGCGCAGACGAGATTTTAAATGCGCCGATCGTGCTTTTTAAAAAAACGAAAACTACCGACTTCGTAGCGATAAATCCGCAACTTAGCGCGATGGGACTTTATATAGATGCCGATTTCGTGTGGCAAAACTTAGTAGAGTTTTTATCCGCCAAAAAGGACGCCTCCACCCCGGTAGGCGCAATCCCAAACGATATAAAAATCGCCGGCAATGGCTTTGACGTAAAACGCTCGTTTCGTCCGAAGATGAAGTAGCGCAGATAAATTTTGCCTTCTTGCGAGGCAGGAGCTCATTTGGATTAAATTTTGCGATGAAATTTGAAACTAAACTTCGGTGCGACCAGCCAAGCGCAAATAGCTAATTCAAATATCAGGCAAGTAAATTTTATCCGATTTTAGTACAAATTTGCGAGCCAAATTTGACGTAGCCAAACACAAACCCTCAACTTTATCGCAACGAAATTTGCTCAAATTTAGCGAAATCAAAAACTTGCCAAAGCTAAATTTGAGCGCGAGTTAAAAATGCCAAACCACTCGCCAAACGCCGCTCCCGCAGTCAAATTTAAACCTCCTCAAGCCCCATCAAAAGCCTGATGGCGAGGTTTGCTTGATGATTTGCGCAGATAGCCACGCGCGCAGCCATGAGCCCCTGTCCTACGCCCGCAGCGTTTTGCAGATCGCCGCACAGATAGACGTTTCGCGCAAATTTGACCGTTTTTATGAGATTTGAGCTAAAGTGCCCCGCCATGCCCGACGCGCCGACGATCTTTTTATCCCGCAGACTAGCTCCGGCTTCATTTACCATCATCGCCTTGCCCGCGACGTTGTCAAAGGCCTCGCAGATGACGCTGCACGGCGCGAAAATCTCGGCGACGTTGCTCGCATCTAGCGTCACGTCGTGCGTCACGACCTCGACGAATGGATTTACCTCGGCGATGAGCTCTTTTAGCGCGTCCGTTTTTTTCATGCCGATGTGGCGGACGAAGTACTGCTGGCGGTTTAGGTTGCTAGGCTCCACGACGTCAAAGTCGGCCAGCACGAGCTTGGCGACGCCCGTGCGAGCTAGGCTTAGCGCGATATTTGAGCCAAGACCGCCCAGCCCGGCCACGCCCACGCAGCCGCTAGCTAGCGCCGCGTTTAGCTCGGGGCTGTTCCTGGAGGCGATCATAGCTTTTAGCACTTCGCGCCCAGGCATCACGCCCCGCCTGATAAATACTACATTTGAGCCCTCTTTTAGCTCCAAATTTTCCTTCGTCGCAAAGCCGTCTAGGATAAAGATATCGGGCTCGCTCGCGTTAAATTTGGCTAGAAATTTATACATCTCGCCATTTTTATCGCCCAGAGCCTCGTTTTTTAGCTCATCCATCGTGTTTGCCGCGACATGGAATTTCTCTCCGTTTAGCGTTATCTCTTTCATTTTTCTCCTTTAAATTTACAAAATCATAGCGCAAATTTGACGCGCTCTAGCCTAAATCCCGCTCGATCCTATACCATCCGTAAACGTCGCCGCCAAGCTCGCCGTGAAATAGCGGTTTGAGTTTTAAATTTAGCCTTACCGCGGGCGCGTCCAAAAACTCGCTAGAGCGGTAGAGCAGTAGCCATTTTACGCGTTCGTCTAGGGCTTTTAGCGCGTTTTCGCCCCCCTCAAACATCGTTAAGCGCGGCGCGAAAGCTTCATTTATGTCGTTTGTTACGCGCACGCTCCTGCCCATCACGCCAAAAAGCGGTATAGACGCATCAAACTCTCGCGCGCGCGAGTAGATCATCACGTTTGGATTTTTGCCGCGCTCTATCAGCCTGGTATCGAGCCTCGGGCGGTCGGTGCGGACGGTGGCTCCGCCGATAACTAGCAGCTCGGCCGCGCTGCGAAGGCGGTGAGAGTGGGTGCGGCTAGCTAAATTTGAGATGATCTTGCTCTGCGCGGTACCTACTGCAACGCCGTTTGCGCTAAGGGCGAGCTTGAAAAAGCTAAAATTCCCCCTCTGCCACGTTAGAAACGGCTCTACCAGCTCATCCGCCTCACGCCTTAGCACACCAAATTTGACCGCTACGCCGCCGCTTTTCAGGATATCCGCACCGCCGCTTGCTACGGCATTTTCGTCGCCTCTAGCGATAACGACTTCGGCAAATTTTAGCTGCTTTAAAAGCTCGGCACAAGGCGGAGTTTTACCGCGGTGAGCACATGGCTCGAGCGTCACGTAGGCCTTGGCGCCTTTTAGCAGATCGCCGTGATTTTGCAGGATGTATTCGTAGGTGAAATTTGGCTGTAAGTCCGCATTTTCAAGCTCGGCCGCGTTTTCAAATTTTACACCAAAAGCCGCGTTATACTCGCGCAAAAAATCGCTCAAAAATGCCTCGCTTTTTTTGCAAAGCGCCAAAAGAATCGCGCTTGGCTCGGCGTGTAAAAAGCCCGCCTTTTTATGCGTGGCGACTGAAAGCAGCCTGCCGCCGGCGTCTAAAACCACACAACCGACGGCTGGATTTGGATAGGTTAAAATTTGAAACTCCCAAGCCTTTTTTATCGCTAGAGACATGTAAAATTCGTCGTTTATCATCGCTGCCGCCTAGTTAAATTTGGGGTATTATACTAAAATTTGCGCGGCTGATTTTTAAATTTAGCGACTTATTTTTACTATTTTGATCTCCAAACCCGCACCCTTACAGCGTAAATTTCGCTAAGATTCGCTCCAAACGTAAAACCCCAAAAGAGGCAAAATTTGAACATAAACGAAGCCATAGAGGCAACCGCAAAAAAGCAAAGCGAATGCAAAAGGCGATATATTAAAAGCGTAATTCTTGGACTCTTCTTTACTTTCGGCGTGCTTTTGATAGGAGGTGAGATCGTTATGTATATATTCGACAGCAGCGGAGCTAGAGATTTATTTGCAGCCGTCTATTTCCCGTTTATCATTCTTGCTATTAACATATCCGCATACTATGCGCTAGATGCAGAAAAAGATTATACGAGTTTTTTAAAAATACGTTCATTCGCATTGCGATAAAAGACGTAAATCCAACCTTTAAATACGATCCCCAAGCAGGCATAACCGAAAAAGAATTTAGAGAAATCAATATTTATTCACGCGACAGATTTCGCGCCGAAGATCAAATCAGCGGCATTTATAATGGCGTCAAATTTAGTCTCAGCGAAGCGATCGATATCCCAAATGACTCGAAGCTAAATTTAGGCGACTCGGCGACATTAAATTTACTCTCCGCGATAATTTTTGCGTGGGAGTCAATGAAGGATATGCAGGCCTTTAGCGGCTCGGTCTTGGTCTGCGAGTTTTATAAGAAATTTAATGGTCAAACGATAGTGGCAAGTCGCACTCTAAACACTAAATTTTTAGGCGAAAAAGAGCAGATGGACGATACTCTTTTTAACGATTAATTTAGAGTTTTACGGACGATAAGGTTGAAGCAAGATATCTTTTGACTCCTACGTTTATGAGACGTTTGTACGAGCTAAAGGAAAAATTTGCAGGAGACATGGGAGTGAGCGCTGCGTTTATGGACGATAAATTTTACCTATTTTTAAACGGAGCGGAAAATAAATTTGAGACGACGCTCTTTTCGCCGTCGCCTAGCCTTGAGGACGCCGTGCGGATAAAAAAGGAAATTTCAGATTTTTTATCTATCATAGACGAGTTAAATTTGAACCTTGATATTTTTAAGTGAGGGCAAATTTGACGGCTTAGATGATTGGGGATTTTATAGATAAATTTAAATCGCAACGCAAATAAGGCAAAATTTACTGTAAATTTATATCGAGATAAAAGCTGTATTTATGGATAGAAAGTTAAAAACGGCGTCTTATAAACCAAAACGCCGTTTTATTGTAATATTAGAAACGTTGTCCGATAGTAAATTCAAACGTACTCGTATCGTCGCCGTCTTGCTTTTTGAGCGGTTTGGCAAAGATTAGTTGTAACGGTCCCATAGGCGTTACCCACTCGATACCGGCGCCCGCACTGTATCTGCTGATGCGTCCGTCGATATGATCTACGATGCCCGGAGCCGTGACGTTTGCGATCTTGCCGTGGATCACGCCGTAGTCAAAGAACAGCACGCCACGCATCTTTACGCGCTCTATTAGCGGGAAGCTAAGCTCGGCCGAGCTATTAAACGACATATCGCCGCCCGTCTCATACCAGCTGCCGCTAGAGACTTTGACTTTAGGAGAGACGGTTCTGCTCTCAAAACCGCGTAGATTTCTGATACCGCCTAGATATAGTCTCTCGTTGATAGGCACCCAGCCGCGATCCCAAATTTTACCGAAGCTTGATTTAAACCTGAAAATAAGGTCGTAGTCCACCCACTCTCTGATGCCCTGATACCAGTTGAAATTCGTTCTACTCTTTAAAAATTTCTCATCGCCGCCCACGCCCGCAAACTCTAGGCTAGTGCTTGCGATGATACCGGTGCGAGGCAGGTAATAATCATCCGTGCTGTTATATGTAATAGACGGTATGAGCGAGCTTTTTAGGCTCTTGCCGTCTTTGTACCCGACGGTTTTTAGCACGTCGCTAAGTCCGCTAATACGGCTCTGTTCGATTATATAACCCAAAGACGCGCTTAGATTTCTAGTTAGTTTTCTACCCACGACGACGTTTAGACCGTATGATTTCTCGTCGTAGTTATTCCAGCTATAGTCGTTAGCATAAAGAGTACCGCCAAGGCTGTACTCTGAGTCAAAAAGGCGCGGGTTGGTTAAACCTATCTGACCTGAGAGCTCGTTGTCGCTTCTATCCACGCTTATGACGCCCTTCATACCGCTACCAAATACGTTCGTATCCGACACGCTCGCGTTAAGTAGCAAGCCGTCCGAGCTGCCGTAGCCGATACCGCCGCTAATAGAGCCGGTGGAGGCTTCTTTTACTTTTACGAGCAGATCAACTTGGTTTGCTCCGACGCGCTGCTCCTCGATCTCAACCTCGTCAAAATAGCTCGTTCGCCTTAGAGCGTCCTTGCTGTCTTGCAGGTCGGTTCTACTGTATAAATTTCCCTCCGTGAGGTATAGCTCGCGTCTGACGACTCTATCTACGGTTCTATCGTTACCTGAAATTTGCACGTTTCTTATATATACTTTTTCGTCCGGTAAAACCTCATAGACGATACTAACAGTCTTGTCCTCGACGTTTTTCTCGGTTTTTGGATTTATCCTTACAAACGCATAGCCCTTATCCGCTACCATATCGTCGAGCTTTTTCATATCTTGTCTTAGGCGAGCGGAGTTCATCACGTCGCCGCTTTCCAGCCTAAAGTCTTTTAAAATTTTCTCTTTATCAAGCTCTAAAAACTCAGGCGCTTCGATATCTACGCTAGATACCCTATACTGCTCGCCCTCGGTCACGTAGTAGGTGAGGTCTGCGGTGTAGTTATCCATATAGGCGTTTAGATACGGGTTTGAGACGGTGGCGTCTAGGTAGCCTTTTTGGTAGTATTTATCTTGGATTCTCGCAGGATCGTTCGGTAGCTCGAAAAGCTTAACCTTGCCGTCGTTTCTGCCCCACATCCAACCCATAAATTCGCGCTCTTTGTTCGCCACCACAGGCTCTACGTCATCATAATCAAAAAGCTTTGCGCCGACTAAATTTACGTTTTCTATTATGATATTTTCGCCGCGGTTTATGTTCATCGTGACAAAAAGACTGCTTTCATTGCCTGCCACCGGCTCTTTTGTTACGTCTATGACCGTGTCGAAGTAGCCTTTTGACTCGTAGTACTGCCTGATGCGCTCTTTTGCGCGCTCGATGGCTAACTCGTCGTACATATTGCCTTGCTTGATGTTGATTAGTCCGTCGATGGCGGTTTTATCGTTAGTCACTACGCCTTTGATATCGATACGAGCGATGCTAGGCTTTTCTTTTACCGTTACGGTCACGTCGCCGCCCTTGTTTTCGATGTAGATATCGTCGAAATAGCCCTGTCTAAACAGCTTTGCGATCGCCCTATCCGTGCTATCGACATTTAGCTCGTCTCCGACTTTTAGCCCCATTATCTCCTTTGCAGTTTCTGGAGACAGATGCACGAGACCTTTAAAATTTATGGAAGTTATCTGCTCGGCATTCGCCAAAACTGCGCCCAAAAGTAGTAGAAAAACGCTTTTTTTCATTGATTTAACCTAAAAATGATGATAAGGCTGTATAATAGCACATTTTATTTTTAAACAATATAAATTTAAAAGGCGAATTTATGAAAATCGGTATCGTAGGCCTAGGACTCATCGGCGGCTCGCTAGGTCTTAGCCTAAAAAACGAAAAACTAATCAGCTGCGTTAGCGGCATGGATCTAAGCAAAGAGCACGAAAAACAGGCGATGCAGCTCGGCCTCGTGCATGAAATTTTAACCCTTGAGCAGATGAAGCAAAAGTGCGATATGATATTTCTAGCCATCCCAGTCGAAGGCATCATAAAAATCGTCAAAGAATTTGAAGGCATCGGCGAAAACACGACCATCATCGATCTTGGTAGCACTAAGCAAAAAATAATCGAAGCCGTACCCGAGAGCATCAGGCAAAATTTCATCCCCGCTCACCCGATGGCAGGCACCGAGTACTCCGGTCCGACCGCCGCGTTTTCTGGGCTTTTTAAAGACGCCGTCGTAGCCATTTGCGACTTTAAAGAAAGCGGCGAGATGCACGTCAAGCGCTCGGTCGAGCTGTTTTCGCACCTGGGCATGAAGATCATTTTTATGAGCGCGGCGGAGCACGATCATCACGCCAGCGTCATCTCTCACCTACCCCACGCTATCAGCTTTTCGCTAGCTAGCAGCGTACTAAAAAAGGAAAACAAAAAAAATATCATCGCGCTAAGTGGCACGGGATTTAACGGCATGATCAGGATCGCCAAAAGCTCGCCCGTGATGTGGACGGATATCTTTAAACAAAACAAGCAAAATTTGATAAATTCGATAGACCTTTTCAAAAAAGAGCTTGACGAATGCGAAAATTTAATCAAAAACGAGCAGTGGGACGAGCTGCGAGAATGGATGGGAGAAGCTAGAAAAATACGTGAAATTTTATAAATTCAGGCGCAAATTTACCTTAAATTTATCGCTTTTTAGTAAAATCGGTCTCTTTAAGATTTAGGAGATTTTTATGAAAAGACGCGGCAATCCGAATTTGATATTTTTCGGCGTTATTATTTTACTTTTAGTTGCGGCGATAGCTTTTTTATTTACCTCAAAAACATTTGAACGCGAAGCACCAAGTATAGCCATCTCAGATCAAATTTACTGGAATCTAACCTCTCCTCTGCCGATCAAAATAACCGACGAAGGCGGCGTGAAATCAGTTAAAATTTCGCTTATAGACGAAAAAGGCAGCGTAAATTTATTGACTCAAAAATTTGAAGCGCCGTCTGAAATCGTCGATTTAAATTTGACCTTTCCCAAAACAGGATTTGGCGCGCAAAAAGATATCTACAACATCGTAATCGAGGCCACCGATACTAGTAAATGGGGATTTTTCTTCGGCAACACGCAAAAAAAAGAGGTCAAAATCACCGTCGATAACAAAAAACCCGACGTAAACATCCTAAACCACTCATACGCCATCACTAAAGGCGGTAGCGCGACGGTCGTGTTTAAGGCGACTGACGAGATGCTAAAAGAGGTCTATATCGAGACGAACTACGGTAAAAAATTTATCCCGAGCAAATTCGTAAAAGAGGGCTACTATGCTTCTTTAGTCGCTTGGCCGGCACAGCAAGGCTCGTTTAGCGCCGATGTCGTGGCGCTTGACGCGGCGGGAAATATAACCAAAAGCAAGATAAGATTTTTCTACCAAGACAAAAAATACCGCACCTCAAAGATAAAACTAGACGGTCAGAGTAGATTTTTAAACGAAAAAATCCCGGAACTAGCGCAGCAATACGCAAAAAATTATGACGCAATGAGCAATCTGGAAAAGATGAAATTCGTCAATGAAAATCTCCGCGAGGCAAATGAAAAAATAATCTCGCAAATCGCCGCAAAAGTCGAAATAGACGCGGCGGAAAATTTTAGCGTGAATAAATTTTACCCGCTTAAAAACGGCAAAGCTGTAGCGAGCTTTGGCGACCACAGATATTATACCTTTGAGGATAAAGACGTGAGCGAAAGCTGGCACATGGGCATCGACCTAGCCTCGACGCAAAGAGCCGATATCGTCGCTAACAACGACGGCACGGTCGAATTTGCAGCAGATAACGGCATTTATGGACGCAACATCCTGATAAATCATGGATTCGGGCTATTTTCACTCTACGGGCACTGCAGCTCGCTAAACGTCAAAGCAGGCGACTCCGTCAAGGCCGGCGACATCATTGCAAACACCGGAGTTACGGGCTTAGCGATGGGCGATCACTTGCACTTTGGCATGCTGGTGCAAGGCATAGAAGTGCGCCCCGAAGAGTGGATGGATAACGGCTGGATGAAGGATAACGTCACCGGCGTTTTAAGCGCGGCCAAAAAAATGGTCGAATAAATTTGCCATTTTGTTGTAAATTTGTTGTATAATGGCAAGAATGAGAAAAATAAGGGCGAAAATTTGAAACAAACAACTATAAAATCAGCCGTAGAAGGCGTAGGCATCGGACTTCACAAGGGCGAACCGATAAAAATCACGCTTGAGCCGCTCGGTGCAAATTCGGGGATAATATTTTACAGAAAAGACCTCGGAGTGAGCTTTAAAGCGGAGCCAAAAAATGTGATAAACACTCAAATGGCTACCGTTATCGGCGGCAAAGAGGGCTACGTCTCGACGATCGAACATCTCCTTAGCGCGATAAACGGCTACGGCATCGACAACATCCGTATCGTCCTAGACGCCAACGAAGTTCCAGTCATGGACGGCTCGGCGATAAGCTACTGCATGATGCTCGATGAAGCCGGCACGGCGGAGCTTGACGCGGACAAAAAAGTAATCGTAATCAAACACCCGGTAGAAGTAAATAAAAACGGGAAATTCGCCAGAGTAACGCCGTCGAATAACCCGAAATTCGACTTTACTATCAAATTTGCCCACCCGATAATCGGCGAGCAAAACAACGTGTTTGAGTTTAGTAAACAAGCCTACATCGAGGAGATCGCGCGCGCTAGAACGTTTGGATTTTTAAAAGACGTGCAGATGCTAAGAGCGCAAAATTTAGCTCTCGGCGGCAGCCTAGATAACGCCGTGGTTATCGACGATAATAAAATTTTAAATCCCGAAGGTCTGCGCTTTGAAAACGAATTCGTTCGTCATAAAATTTTAGACGCGATCGGCGATCTAAGCCTGATGGGTGCGCCATTGATGGCTGACTATACGAGCTTTGCGGGCAGTCATGAGCTAAACCACGAGCTAACGCTAGCTATCCTAAGCGACGATAAAAACTACGAAATCGTCACGCTAAAAGGCGATTTTGCGCGCGAATATCAAAAGGTATTTGCATAAAAAATATCCAAATTTTAGTTATCGCTCTTAGCTCGCCGCTAATCGTTGGCATTTATGACGAAAACGGCGAGCTTATGGAGCAAATTTCTAGCGAAAAAAAATCCGACGTCTCCCTTGTAAAAATAATAGACGAGATCTTAAACGGCGGCAAATTTAATCTACAAAAAATCATCTACGCAAACGGCCCGGGAAGCTTTATGGGCGTGAAGGTCGCCTACGTCGTTTTAAAGACGATTAGCATCGTGAAAGAGTGCGAATTTTACGCAGTTAGCGGCTTTGAGCTAAACGGCGGCGCACCGATACGGGCGAATAAAAATTTAAGCTTCGTAGATACTCCTTATGGCGTCAAACTGCAGAAAGCGCAAGCTGGCGAATTTGGCTTGCCGCAAAATTT